>JAVEUY010000180.1:0-6251 GCA_034005315.1 Ignavibacteriaceae bacterium
GTCTTAGTGATGCTGTAAGTCCGCCATAACCTGCACCGATAACTACAATATTCTTTGTTATTTGTTTAACAGCAAAAATATCAGACTTATCTATTGTTGTTTTATTTTCCATTCCGTTTGTTTTAGGAAATATCATTGTAAATATTTCTTTGTAATGTTCTCTTGCAAAGATATCATCATTATCTTCGCTTTCGACTAAACTAAAATCATCTAAAATCTTTTCAATATTTTCTTCTAATAAGGATATCATTTTTTAAGTTAATGCTTAAATAATATTATTATTTGTTTTAATAGCATCCATCGGACAGACAGAAATACATTTTATTTCTTCTAAATCTGCACATTCATTGCAAAGCTCCGGTACTATAAAATAATGCTCTGTTGATAGCGGCTCAAATTTATAATTATAAAATTGTCCGCCGCCAAGCGCAATAAATATTGCTGATTCAGGGCATTCAGAAGCACAGGCAGAACAGTTGATACAATCATCGTTAATAAACATAGACATTAAAATCTTTCTCCTTTCGCTTCGCGTTGCTGGCTTCCTACTCCTCTTATTCTTCCCCAGATTGAATAGAAAAATAATATCATAGCTAAAACCTGCAATGATGAAAATATCGCAACTGAAACATTAACCCAGGGGATGTAAAAGTATGATGAAATAACCTGCATTACAAATCTGAGTGCCGTAGCTATAGTAATCATCCAATAAGTAACCCATATTAAATCGGGATTATATTTTTTATCATTTTTTTCAGCTCTTGGAAAAAACCACAATGCAACACCCATAATCATCATCATTACAGAGCCAACAAGAATAATGTGTGTATGTGCTGAAACAAATTCCTGCGAGTATCCGATTCCTGAAACGTACTTTGAGAATGACATATGCAATCCTGCCAAAATACCAATCATAAGAAATGCTAAGCTTGTTTTAACAAAATACCTGACGGTTGTAAACATTTTTTAATTCCTTTCAAATAATTCTTGTTTTGCTTCAGGACTCATCTTATCGGGAGTCCATGGCGGCTGCCAGACTAAATTTACAAAAACATTTTTCTCCGGTTCAATCTGTCTTACAGCATTTTCAACCCAATTTGTTATACTACTATGCATTGGGCAGCCGGGAGTTGTCAGAGTCATAGTTATCTTATTTAAATCTTCTGTTGATTCAATCTCATAAACCAAACCAAGATCAACAATGTTTATTCCGACTTCCGGATCGATAACACTTTTTAGTACTTTTAATATTTCTTCTTTGCTTGCCATAGCTTTACCTTCTGAATATTGTAACCATGTTAAATGAAAAAATCAGCGAACTTAAAAACATTAATGTAAAGGATATTACTAATCCGATTTCATTCCTGAATGTAAGCGAAAAAAGTGATCCAAATAATGCAGTTATCATAAAGTAAAATCCATATTGTGCTATCTTTTCACTAAACATTTCTTTTAACAGCGGAACTTTTTCCAATCCTACTTTGCTGCTGTACTTATGATACCATACAAGAAACGGAACTACCTTATACATCTGCCCTACAATGAGCATTGACAGATATCCAAAGATTATCATATAACCGTAAATCAAAGTCAGATTGGTTATGTTTTCATAATCAACAAAAGCAATAAATGATCCAAGGATAGTTGTTAATGCTAACATAAGATATGCATAAGAAGTAAATTTTAATCCGATATCTAATTTTTTTCTCATTCTTTTTTTGAAAATCATTAAAACCTGGATAAGAAAAAACAAAACACCAAGTGAAATCATTGGTATAAAAATATAGTATAAAAATCCGGTATCCTTATAATGGAATACGGTATTGATCCCGAGAAGACCTATATTGATCAGCCAGAATGCCCACTTTGCAAAAGTTAATTTATAACCGTGTGAGAGAGTAAACATCGGAATCAGTTTGTAGGTTACTCCCATTATAACCATAGTAACCCAGCCGATAATAGCAACGTGAGCATGAAGGCTTAAATATTGAAGATGATCAATTTTTATATACGGAGTTCCGAGATTAATAGCCAGCAGCAGACCAGCAATAGCAGTAACAATCAGATAGAAGATAGCACCGCCAAGATATAATCCTGTTATATTCCAGTTCTTTACTCTGGTAAAAGTTACTATAATATTAAATGCAAAAATGAACATAACTAGATTTAATAAGATTGCATTGATGTTCATATACATTCCGGTTGTAAAAGTCCAGAAGCAATAAACCAGACCAACCGTACTAACTATATAAATCCAGAACTGAACTTCTGCAAGAGTTTCGCTAAACAGCCTTACTTCAAGCACTACAGGTATTAACTGAAATAATGCACCAAAAATAATCATCGTTATCCATCCAAGTGTTGCAATGTGTGTTATTGCAAGGATTTTAGGACTAAAATGATGACCCGCTATATAGGAATGATTAAGCAGCAAAAAAAGATTGAGAAGAACAAACGAACTTATCGCTGCAATAAAATACTTTGATACAATCCTGAATGGAGGAGAATATGCAGATACTATGGATGTTGGCTCGCTCACTTATAGTTACCTCTTTTTTGTAATAACTACTTTGTAATAGTTATCCTCAATTTTATTTGTAACCGCTGTATATCCCCTTTCTTCTAATTTCGGATAAAGCATCATTGGTTCACGATGATGATGAACTATCATAACAGTTTTATCATCAACCTTTGAAATATTCTCAAGTATCTTCATCATTGGCTCAGGCGGAACTAATTGCCGCACATCAAGCTCAATCATATTTTCATATTCCAGAGATTCAGTATGCTCAGAGCTGGTTTCTTCTTTTTGTTGTTCTTTTACATCAGAAGTTTTAAAGAAGAAAACATTAAATACACTACCATCTTTTTCTGTCCAATGATCATAACCTTTTTTTTCCAAAATGCTATAAAGCGGAATCGGTTCGAAAGAATTTACCAAATGAAATACTTCATCAGCAGCAAGAGATTTTACTTTAGCCATTATTTCAAGAAACGGATCTTTACCGGAATCAATTACAGGTCTTACATCTAACTTCTGAATTTTATCTGTATTTACATTCTTAAGTATTTCAGGTTTTTCAGTATTGATTATTTCTTCTTCTGCATTTTCTTCATTATTGCTTTCAGCAAAATCTGAATTCACAGATTTATTTAATTCATTCAGCAGCAGCAGCAGATTTACACCTGCTATCCCTGCTGCCTGCTCAACATTAACCCTGCTTGCTAAAGTCTTTCTTAAAATCTTGTTATTAAGTTTTGAGAAATGCGGACTAAAATTAACCAACACTTCAAGTGTCTGAGGATACTCAGCAAGCATTTTAGATATTTTAGTATCCTTAGTAATCATTGTGTTAATTCTTTATAACTTAGAAATATTAACTCTCCAAACCTGAGGACCGCGCTCAACATATTCCCAGCCAAACTGATTTGGTCTTTCAGCATTAAACTGATAATACAATGGCATTGGATCGTGATCATTAACTAATTGAAATGATTCACCATTATTCAGTTCATCAAATGTTTTGAATATAGTCGGGTGTTTTTCTCTTGGTGGAACCGGACGAATATCAAGTTGTTTTGTTTCCATTTTTTTCTCCTTTTTTTTGAATTTCGAATCAAAATTAAACAGTTACTAAATGGATTTCCTTGACTTAAGTCAGAAATGCTAAGTTATATTATTAAGCAGAAACAAAAGATCTTTTTATGACTAATTCAATTGGGACATCGTATAATTTTAGTGTAATCAATTACGTAAAATGAATTTGTTGTTAGTCTTTATCTTGCCAGTTCCTCTAACCGGATTAAATCTGTTACAAAAACTGTTTTACCACTGACTCTGATAATTTTTTCATTCTGTAATTTTTTAAATGCACGTGATAATGTTTCTGTAATTGTGCCAAGATAAGAAGCGATAGTTGATTTAGGTATCGTAAGTTTAACAAATGGTTCCGGTAAACTATATGTGCCTGCTGATTTGATTTCTTCAATTAAATATTTTGCAAGCCGTCCCGGAACTTCTTTTGACGAAACATTTTCAAGCTGGTTTATCAGCGACTTTAATCTTTTTGCAAAACCAGCTAACATCTTTAAAGATATTTCAGGTTCAGTTTTAATTAATTCCAGAAAACTATCTTTAGAAATTAACATTACTACAGTTTCATCAAGTGATACAGCGCTTACAGGATGATTACCGCCTTCAAAGAGCGGAATATCTGCAAAAGTACTTAACGGTTTAATTATGTGCACAACTGATTCTTTACCTTTTGATGATACTCTAAAAACTTTAACAGTTCCTTTTAACAGAATATACAAACCAAGATATGTATCACCTTCATTAAAAATAATATCATTCTTTGAAAATTTTTTTACTTTGCTGAACACAGAAATTTTTCGCAATTGCTCTATGCTTAGCTCTGAAAAAAGAGGAATATTGCGTAAGGTCTCTTTTGGTTTTTGATCTTTAGTAATCATAAAAATAATTACTCAATCGGGGGGATGTTTTGAACAGATGCGTTTTTTTGTGCAATTGATTCTTTTAATCTTTCGTCGAACAGTTTAGCAATCTCAGCTCCGATTATAAACACTGCAGCAGTGTAATAGATCCAGAAAGCAATAACAATAAGTAGCGCATAAGTTCCATATATTTTTCCCCAGGTTTGAAAGTTTGCAAGATAATATCCGAATAATACCTTCATACCAACCCACATTAACGAAGACCAAAATGCTCCAACCAGTGCTGACCGATGCTTGATTTTAGCTGTCGGAATGAAACTGTAGAACAAATACATCAGCAAAAGCATTATAAATATTGAAACCAGAATTGTAAAAAGCTGCTCGAAAATCGGATGATTAAATATCTGCAGGTAATCTGATGATTTTGCAATTGACTTAAACAATTCTAAAAGCGGCAGAGCAAGTATGGAAGTGAAAAACAATAATATCGCAACAAGTATAACTAAAAAATCTCTAAGCTTACCTAAAAAGAAATTTATATCTACATCACTTCCATTAATTTTATTCAGCACAGTACGCATACTGCTGAAAAATCCGCTTGCTGCAAAAAACAATCCTCTGAAACCAACAATACCTGCAACGTTTTTTAGTTCAATTACTTCTTCAACTCTTGAAAAAATAATTTCTTTAACAAATTCCGCATATTCACTATAAGGAATAACAGTATTTATCAAAGTAATGATTTGCAATTCCATTTCTTCAGAGCTTAAAAAATTTCCGAGTATCCAGAACATTATCAGTATTAAAGGAATGATGCAGGTAAAAAGAGAAAACGCTAATCCGCCCGAAAGCAAAAAAACATTATGTCTGTCAATCCTGTCATATAAACCACCGAAGTAGTGTTTAATAAATTTAAACATTCTTTGCCAGTGAGGTCTGCGATGATACAGGAATCTGAGCTTTCTGAAGTATTTAAAGAAAACTGAGTTTTTATATTTTTCTTTTAACTTATTCATTACCAGACATTATAATAGGAATTATATTGTAATAAATATCCGAAATTTCTTTAATAGTAATATCAAAAAGATTTTTCACTTTTAATAAAGAGCCATAAACAAAACCAAGCTTATTAAATTTTATCCCGGCAAGTTTAAGTTCATCTTCAAGTTCAGAAGCTTTTTCTTTTGATACAGATATAATTATTCTTGATTGTGATTCTGAGAACAAAGTAAAATCTCTTCTTGATTTAATCGGGATTTCAACTTCGCAGCCAATTTGTTTTTCCTGGTTGATAATGCAGCACTCCGCTAATGCAGAAATAATTCCGCCTTCAGAAATATCGTGTGCTGATTTTATCAAACCCTTTCTGATCAGATTTAACAGAGTATCCTGCAATTTTTTTTCTTCATCAAGATCAATTGCAGGAGAATCACCGGCAACTTTATTAAATATAATTTTTAAATATTCACTGCCGCCAAGTTCTTCTTTGTCTTCTCCAAGCAGATAAATAACATCACCTTCTTCTTTAAAATAAGATGTAGTTATATGTTTAAGGTCTTCAACTAATCCAACCATTCCGATTGTTGGTGTTGGATAAACTGCTGCTTCAGGTGATTCATTATAGAAGCTTACATTTCCGCCTGTAACCGGAGTATCAAATTTTCTGCATGCTTCTCCCATTCCTGCAATTGCTTGTGCAAACTGCCAGTAAACTTCTGGTTTATACGGATTGCCAAAGTTTAAACAATTTGTAACTCCAAGCGGACTACCGCCTGAGCAAACTACATTTCTTGCTG
>JAVEUY010000181.1:0-6244 GCA_034005315.1 Ignavibacteriaceae bacterium
ACTAGCCCAGATACTTGATCCATCATCAATGAAATCAAAATTAAAAGTTGTAAGCCGCGATATTAAATATGTTAAGAAAGGACTTCCGGTTGATATTGTAATTCCTTCTGTAGCGGAAAAAGAATATAAAGGAAAAATAATTTCAGTTGATCAGGCTGTTGATCCATTATCCAAATCACTGGAAATTGAAATCCTGATAACAAATTCAGATAATAATTTGAAATCGGGTTTGTATGGTGAGTTCAGGATTCCTGTTACAGAAATAACTAACAGCATTATCGTTCCTGAAACTTCACTGTTAAGCCAGACAGAGGTGCAGATAAATAAAAATACAGGAATGCAGGAAACAATAAAAAAATATTTTCTGTTTATTGTTGAAAATGACATAGCAAAAATAAAAGAAGTAACTGTTGGGCTGATAAGTAATTCGCGCGCTCAGATAACTTCGGGTATTGAGCTTAATGACAAAGTTATAATAGTTGGTAATAACATTGTCAGGGAAGATCAGAAAGTACAAATCATCGATTAAGGATTTTTAAAATTATGCTGCTGACAAAATTTTCTATAAAGCGACAAGTAACATTACTGATGTTCTATGCTATCATTTTAGCTTTCAGTTTTTTTGCTTTCACACAATTGAAGATAGACTTTTTTCCTGATATTCAATTTCCGATTGCCGGTGTAATCACCAATTATACAGGTGTCGGACCAAAAGATATCGAAACTACTATTTCGCGTCCTCTTGAAGAAGCAATCTCATCTGTAAAAAATATTAAGAAGGTAAGCTCACAATCATTTACCGGTGCATCAATAATTATACTTGAGTTTAAGTATGGAACGGATATGAACCAGGCAGAAGTTGATATCAGAAAAAATATTGACTTTGTGCGGGATTATATGCCTAAAGAAGCATCCGATCCGCTTGTGTTTGTGTTTGATCCGTCAATGAGTCCGATTATGTTTCTTAGTTTAAGTTCACAATATCTCGGACAATCGGAACTAAGAAAACTTTCGGAAGACAGAATTGAACCGATGCTTGAAAGAATTTCGGGCGTTGCATCTGTTGCAACAATAGGAGGACTTCAGAGACAGATAAATGTTTTTTTGAATCCTACTTTGTTATCTTCTTTTAATATATCTCCTTCAGAAGTTGCTTTTGCACTGCAAACCGGAAGAGGTATTCAGCCCGGAGGTTCGTTAAAAACCGATGAAAAAACTTATCAGCTTTCACTGTTAAGTGAATACACAAATATTGATCAGGTAAAGAAAACTACTGTTGCCGTCAGAAACGGAAGACCTGTTTATGTAGAAAATATTGCAGATGTTGTGGATGGTTTTAAAGAGAATGCAACCGAAGCTCGTGCTGATTTTGGTGAAGGAATAATGATAATCATTAATAAACAATCTGATGCAAATACTGTTCAGACTTCAGACTTTGTTAAAGATGAAATTCCAGATATTTTAAAACGGCTTCCGCAGGGTACCAAATTAAGCACAGTCTGGGCTCAATCAGATTTTATTACACAATCAATAAACAATTTAAGAGATTCCGCTCTGATTGCATTTGTACTTGCATTTATAATTATCTATGTTTTCTTATTAAACATTCGCGGCAGTATTATAATGGGGCTGTCTATGCCGATTTCTGTCCTTACTACCTTTGCAGTTTTATATGCAAGTAATATTACTTTAAATATTATTTCTATGGCTGGATTAGCACTTGCGATAGGAATGCTTGTGGATAACTCAATTGTAGTGCTTGAAAACATATTCAGACACAGGGAGCTGGGAAAAAGCAGAATTGAATCGGCTGACATAGGCGCTTCGGAAGTCGGAATGGCTATCACCGCATCAACACTTACTACTGTTGCTGTATTTCTTCCTGTGCTTTTTGTTCCGAATATAACCGGACAGTTGTTTAAAGATATGGTGCTAACCATAACTTTTAGTCTGATTGTTTCCTTAGTGGTTGCTCTTACATTAGTTCCTATGATGGCTTCAAACATTCTTGAAATAGAAAAAGTTAAATCAAACGGATGGCTTAGCAAGATCAAAAATAAGATTGGAAATTTTATTGATAAGATTTCTAAATATTATCATAAAATTTTATTGTGGTCTCTCAGAAAAAAGAAAACAGTTTTGGGTTTGGTTGGTATAGCATTTATTATTTCTGTTATTATGGCTGTCTTAGCAGGAGCTGAGTTTTTACCAAAGACTGATCAGGGCTTCATTAATCTTGTTGTAGAAGCACCCGCAGGCAACCCTATTGAAAAATCAAGAGTGATTGTTTATAAACTTGAAGAAATTGTAAAAGATGTAATCAAACCGGAAGAACTTGAAAACGTTTCGTTTATGTTCGGTACTCGCGAAGGTATCGGAGCATTCGGATCAACAGAAAGTACTATTGAGACATTCATTAAACTTAAACCTGTTAATCAAAGATCAAGAAGCCAGTTTGAAATAAGCGACCTGATGAGAAAAAGATTAGATAAAATACCCGGTATAACTTATATCTTCCAGGAAACAGGCGGGTTTTCTACCGAGAAAGCTATTGAAGTAAAAGTAATTGGTTTTGATATTGACGGAGGAATAAAAATAGCAGAGCAAATTAAATCACGAATGCAGAAAGTAAAGGGATTTGTAGATATCGGATTAAACGTAAAACAAACTACTCCTGAGCTTCAGGTTAATCTTAATTATAATATGTTAAATTCATTTCATCTTACTACTCTTCAGGTGGCATCAAACATCTCCACTGCAATACAGGGAACAGTTGTATCAAGAATGAGAGAAGAAGGAGATGAGTTTGATATAAGAGTTCAGTTTGCAAAAGAATTCAGAAATAAAAAAGAATCTCTCGATAATATCCAAATACCTTTGCCTGCAGGCGGATTTACAACCTTAAGTGAAATTGCAGATATAAATGAAGCTGAATCAACTCCGACTATTTTCAGAGAGAATCAAAACAGATTTGTTTCTGTAGGAGCAGACTTATCAGGACTGGAACTTTCGAAAGCAATAAGCGAAGTAGAAAAGATAATTAATTCAACTCCTGTTCCATCTGAATATCAGTTAATAATCGGCGGCTCTGCCGAAGACCAGCAGGAAGCATTCTTTTATCTTGGATTAGCATTTATGACCGCTATACTTTTGGTTTATATGATAATGGCAGCACAATTTGAATCATTGGTTGATCCTTTGATAATAATGTTTACAGTTCCGCTTTCGGTAATCGGAGTTTTTCCGTTTCTTTTCATCACCGGAACAACATTAAGCGTAATGGCATTGGTTGGTTTGATAATGCTTGTTGGTATTGCAGTTAACAACGGTATTGTGCTTGTTGATTATATCAATCAAATCAAACGGGGCGGATTATCTTTATATGATGCTGTTGAACAAGGAAGCTTAGCAAGAATGCGCCCTGTACTTATGACAGCTTTAACAACAATACTTGGTATGGTTCCGCTTGCGATTGAACTTGGAGAAGGTGCTGAAACCTGGTCACCGCTTGCAAGAGCAGTAATCGGCGGATTAACTGCTACCACCGTTTTAACTTTAGTAGTGATACCAATATTATATATAATTTTTGAACGAGCCGGCGAAAGAGTAAAAGCGTATTTCAAAAAAAGAAAATCAGTTAAAGCAAATTAATTCTGCAGAATAATTTTATTGATCAAATAAGTTTGATTACGAAAAGTTCTAAAAAAACTTTAACCTTATAGAAAAGATATACCAACAAAAAAGCCCTGATAAACAGGGCTTTTTAGCAGCTCCGCGAGCAGGACTCGAACCTGCAACCCTTCGGTTAACAGCCGAATGCTCCACCATTGAGCTATCGCGGAATAAATCGTAAAAACGAAGCCAAAGATAACATTGACCCCGTTGTTTGTCAAGCCTTAACAACCGCAAAACAACGTTAAATTCCCATCTCTTTCAACAGAAAATCAGCACCGCCGACTTTTTGAGCTACCCATAATACATAGCGGATATCAACTCCTATAGAACGGCTGTATTGTTCGCTCCAGGTATAATCATTTACAGTTGCTTCAAATGCACGATCGAAGTTTACACCGACTAATCTTCCGTAAGCATCCATTATCGGGCTGCCGGAGTTTCCGCCGCTTGTATCCATATTGTAAATAAAATTAACTGGCACATCGTTTAATTTGGGATGAACAAACTGACCAAAATCTTTTTTATCATATAACTCTTTTACTTTTGCATTTAATCTGTACTCACCTGTTTTCTTTCCTTTTTCTATCACACCTGTTAATGTTGAATTCGGAAAATAATAAGTTGCATCCTTTGGCGAATAGCCGCGTACATAACCGTAAGTTAATCTTAGTGTACTGTTTGCATCAGGTACAAATGATCTTTGCAGCCACTGTCTTTTTGCATCATTCAGTTTTGCAATAAGTATGTTCAGTTTTCCATCACGTATCTGAGTATTTTTTCTTTCACTATCACCTAAATCAATTGCAGCCTTAACAAGGTTTAAATACGGATCATCAATATCCCCCAGATTTTCATCGGCATCTTCTAAAAGCTCAAAATATTTTTTACTGTCTTTTAAAAATGTATCGTCATAAAGATCAGCGATATAATCTTCCTTGTTTTTTACTTCAGTAAATGATTTAAACGGTTCGATATTTTTTAATTCATCAAATGTACGGGCATCATTAAATATCTTATAAAAAATTTTCGGTTCAAGATCGGGCATATAATCATTATATAATTTTGTAATTGAATTATAAAAATCATCTTTTTTATTTTCCTTGTATAATGCTTTACGCTCAGCTTCCGGCTTCTGCATTTCTTTTTTATAGTCGATAAAAAGCTCTGCAAGACGGTAGTATTTTACATTACGGCTAAGCATCATAAGAACAAGATTCCTTCTGCCGCTTTCAAATATTCCCTGATATACCTCATCAATTTCGCTTAAGACAGTTCCATATTTTTCTTTTAAATTCGGGTATGAATCGATAAATGCCTGTAGCTGCTTTTCTTCTTCCTGTTTTTTCTGAACCAGGTTTAATCTATCCAATCCCTGCATTTTACCGCGATAATTTTTTTCGGTATTTGCAAGCCCCTGTATTTCATTAACAATATCCAAAGCAAACTCAGGATCATCTTTGCCGCGTTCTTTATAAAGATTAATTAACCAGGAAAAAATATCCTGAACATAAGGAAGCTGAAATTTTTCCTGCATTATTAAAAACTGCGATGGCTGATGTTTGAATGTTCTGCCCGGATAACCAAGAACAAAAACAAAGTCCTCTTCATTTACACCGTTTGGATTAACCTGTAAAAACTTTTTAGGCTGATATGGTACATTTTCTTCGGAGTATTTTACAGATGAGCCGTTTGGTGCAACATAAGCGCGGACAAAAGAAAAATCACCGTTGTGTCTTGGCCAGATCCAATTATCAGCTTCACCGCCAAACTCACCGATTGTTCTCGGAGGAACATAAACCAATCTAATATCATTAATTGTTTTGTACCTGAAAAGAATATACTGCTCACCAACAAACATTTCAGAAACTTCTGCTGTTATTGTGCTGTCTTTTTCCTGCTCTCGTTTTACAATTTCTTTAATTTTATTTGATATCATAGTTGTTCTTTGAGATATATCTTCAGCAGTATTTGCGGCTTCAAGAACTTCCTTGCTTACATCTTCATACGATTCTGTTATCCGGCAACTTACTCCTTTTGCTGGAATTTCGTCTTCTCTGGTTCTGGCAATAAATCCGTTTTCAAGATAATTATTTTCAACCGTGCTTACATTAGATACAATCCCAAATACACAATGGTGATTTGTAATAATTAATCCTTCTTCAGAGACAAATGAACCGGTACATCCGCCGATTTTTACAAGTGCATCAACTAAACTTACTCCGTTTGGATTGTAAACTTCATCCACACTTATTTTTAATCCTTTTTCATTAAGATTGATACTTTTAATATCACTTAACGGAAACATACCTTCATCCGGTTTGGATGGGATAAACGCGAAGGAGATTGAGATTAAGAGAAAGAGTGAGAACGAAAACGAGTTTTTATTCAGGTTTTTAATCATAATGATTCATCCTAAGTGTTTTTAATAAGTGCAAATATAAAAAAACAGGCTGGGTTTAACGAGTTTTAAAATAAAATCTCTGTGTAACTGCGTAAAAAATTCTGACTCTGTCTCCTGACTCCTGACCCCTTCTTTTAATTCCTTACACGGAGAAACACAGAGAAGTCA
>JAVEUY010000182.1:0-6230 GCA_034005315.1 Ignavibacteriaceae bacterium
AGTTTGTTACATTCTCATTTAATACTATAAATACTGCGTCAGATTTTACGGTTAGATTAAAAGGTTTGCCCTGATAATAATAGAAGTTAACAAATTCTTCATTATTAAATCTGAAACCTAATAATGTGCCTATAAATAAAAAGAGAAACAGCAATTGAACACGTAAAGACTTTCTTTTCATTTTGATCCTTATTTGTTTAGTGATTGAAGTTGATTAAATACTTAAAATACTTTTGGATTATATGTATATGGATTAAGGAGATTTTAGAGCCGAATAATTTTTATTGAAATAATATTATTTAATAACAGAAAAATATTTTCAATTCCGCTGATGAAACTATAATCATTTTCTTAAAGATACAAGAAAAAAATAAACTTAAGTTTCAAAGCTTAATAATATTAATAAAAAGCTGATTTTAAGCGAAAAATGAATTCTATTTTAAAAGAAGCATCTTTCTCGTTTGAACATAATCCCCTATTGTGAGTTGATAGAAATATATACCCGAAGTGTATCTGTCTAATCCGGCTGTATTCCATTCAATTTTGTAACTTCCGGCAGACTTATACTCATCAACTAATCTTGCAACTTCATTTCCCAGTACATCAAATACTCTTAGTGAATGCCATCCATCAACCGGGGATTGCCATTTTATAGTAGTATTTGGGTTAAACGGGTTTGGATAGTTTTGTTCAAGTTTATAAGATAAAGGATAGTCATTTTCATCAGCGATTAAAGTAACAATATTGTTATAATAAACCATAAGCTTCAATTTATTAATAACAGTAAAATTAGTTAGTTCATAAGTTCCGTTTCCACTTACAGAGATATTTACGTATGAACCATTAATGAGATCTTGCAATAAACCTGTTACTTCCTGAGGTAAATTCCAGCTAAAAAAAATTTTAGTTGCACTTTCAGTGCTTTGATATCTTAATCTGTGTTCATAAGTGCCTGAATACGGAAATCCCTGGACATATCGATAATCTTTCCAGGAACTTAAAGAACCGCTGAAATTATTTTCCGGCAGAAGCCATCTAACATCAAATGCACCTGATGGCGGATAAGGCGGCAAATCGCTTTCTCCAAGTTGATAATCGATACCATCGGTTGCTGATTGGTCTAATCCGAAGTTTAAATTTTTATATCCGCCTGCATCGTCATATACTTCAAAACTAATTGAGATTTGTGCTGTTTGCTGTGCATAACTTGTCAATGCTAATAAAAGAAATACTACGATTGACTTAATTCTTTTAAATTTTATTTTCATTTTATGCAATCACACAATTTGAATACTTTGATTATAAAGGGTCAAATAGATTTGTTTAAATCCTATCTTATAAAATTATTGTCCTTTCCAATTTAAATATTCTTATAACTATTTTCAGTACAAGTAATTTTAATACAATTGATTTAAATGATTTTATTAAACTCTTAAAAAAGTCCCTTCTCCTTTTGGAGAAGGGATTCAGGGATGAGGCTTTATTTCATCAAAAGCATTTTTCTTACTGACTTGAAATCGCCGGTTTCTATTGAGTAGAAATAAATTCCACTTGAAAATGATGATGCGTTGAAGTTTACTTCGTAATTACCTGCTCTTTGAGTTGTATTTACAAGTGTTGCTACTTTTTCACCAAGCAAGTTGAATACTGCTATGTTTACAAATCCATCCTGTGCTAATGAATACTTTATTACTGTACTTGGATTAAACGGATTTGGATAATTCTGATGCAGTGCATATTCATTTGGTGTAAAATCAATTTCAACTTCTATCTTATTTGAGTATTCATAAGTTCCGTCATAATCAATCTGCTTCAGACGATAGGAGTAAGTTCCCGTAGAAATATTATTATCTGAAAATGAATATGACTTTGGTTCTGTTGTTGTTCCGAATCCGGGGACATATCCAATTATTTCCCAGTTGTTAACTGTTGAGTGCTTATTGCCTGCTCTTTTCTGAATCTCAAATCCCTGATTATTTAATTCTGTTGCAGTTGCCCAATTCAGAATTATACTGTTGTTTGATACAGTTGCATTAAAAGATACAAGCTCAACCGGAACAATTGGTTCAATAGCAACTTTTACTAAGCTGCCTCCTGCACCGCCAACAATAATTGAATCCTGATGAACGAAAGTAAGTCCGATAACCTGACTTTGAGTCAAATTCAATAAACCAAGATTATACTGTTCCCAGTTTGTACCGCCGTTCTTTGTATGAAAAACTGTACCGCCAAATCCTACAACTACATAATCGGAATCACTTCTGAATGCAATGTCGTAAATCATATTTCCTGTATATGGAAAATTTGTGTTAGTCCATGTATCGCCGGCATTTGTAGTTTTAAATATATAACCCAGCTGGCTGGTACCTGAACCACCAATTAAATATCCAGTAGTATCATTTACCATTCTGATTCTTGAAGTTGGAGATCCTGGTACGCCGGGAGTTATCTGTGTCCAGTTTGTTCCGCCATCTGTAGTTTTAAAAACCATGTTGGAACCGGTTACCAGAAACGTATTCATATCCAGCATAGCACATCCGCCGTAACCAAAAGTAAAACCGGTATTACTTATATCACTCCAGTTAGTTCCGCCATCTGTTGTTTTCTAGATCTGTCCGCCGTTTCCTGAAACAATACCATGCAGATTATCTAAAAAATCCACACTGCTAAAAGCCTGAACTGTTGTTGTTCCGGAATATAAATCCCAGTTAAATCCTCCATCTGTTGTTTTCCAGATTCGTCCGCTGCTGCCTACAGCATAACCTGTTGTTGCATCGTGCATAAACATTCCTCGTAAATCTGATCCTGAAACAGAAAGTGTAACGGGTGTAAAACTTGCTCCGTAATCATTCGATACAATTACCTGAGATGGAGTAAGACTTCCGACAGCAATAATTTTTCCGGTTTGATCTCCCCATATACCCTGAACAAATCCGCCGATTACTACATGACTATTCGAATTCCAATTGACACCGTTATCAGTGGATTTTATGAAATAACCATTATCACCAGCAACATACAGATTAGAACCGTAAAAATCACCTGAACGCATAATTTGATTTTGCATTCCTGATGGTAAATATCTTTGTGTTGTAAACGTTGCACCACTATCTGCGGTTATAAATAACAATGAATCATCTTCGACAAAATAAACACTGTTATCTTTTATGAAGACTTCATAGAATGTTGAAGATGTTGGAGCAACAAGTGAAGTCATCTGATTCCAGGTAAATCCGCCGTCTGTTGTTTTATATCCACGACCTGATGAACTGCCTGCAAATCCTAACAGAGAATCAAAAAATGCAAATGAATATATTGTACCATTTCCTAAAGTATCAGGTGTCCAGGTTGTTCCTCCGTCAGTTGTAATCCTGATGTTTGCACCTGCGTTAACCGATCCGCCAACAAGAATTTTATTTTCATTAAATACTTTTAGTCCATAATAAGTTGTTGAAGGAAGAACAGAGTTCATTGTCCAGGTATCTCCTGCATCAGTTGTTTTCATCATACGAATAGTAGCTGTTCCAACAATGTAACCTATGTTGCTATCAATGAAATGAATTCTTCTTGCAGTTCCTGAAGTTATTGATCCGGCACCCACTGTATTAAAAGTTTGACCGCCATCGGTAGTCATTGTTACTCCTAATGCACCGCAAGTGTAAAATGTATTCATATCAAAAAAGTATGAACCATAAATGTCATAAGTTGTGTTGTATGGATTACCCATCGAAACTCCTGCAAACGGATTCAGGCTGAACGTTTGTCCTCCGTCAGTAGTTTTCACAAATGTTCCTCCTGAACCAAATGCGTAAACTGTATTTGCATCCCAAACTTTTATGGTTCCTATTGATGTTCCGATTGGGGAAGGATGAAGCCATTTATAACTGGGATTTAAAACCCCTGATGATTGTCTGTCATACACCGGATTCAATTGATTTTCAGTTTCTCCTGAAAAATAATACGCATTTATTTCAGAATTTTCATTAGCCCCTGTTAAGATTTCCCCGGTTGTTGAAAAAATCCAATGACTATTTGGATCAATCTGAGCAGAGAGTACCGAAGAGAAAACAAGCAGAAGAAGTATTTTTTTCATTTTGGTTTACTCCAAATATTTTTTAATAAATAATGATGGTTAATTTACTGCTCAAAATTACAAAGCTGATCAGCCTTGAATATTATCAGAATTACGCAAGATTTATTCAGAAATGCGCATTATTCAGAAATGAATTCACCAGGGGTTTTTCCGAAGTATTTCTTGAAGCTTCTGGCAAAATTTGACTGGTCCGAATATCCAACAGAATAAGCAACTTCTTTAATTGATGCCTCTTTATTATTCAGCATTTGGGCTGCTTTTTCCATTCTAAGTGATCGGATCAGATGACCGGCAGGTTGTCCTATTAACGCATTTAATTTCCTGTTTACCTGCGATACACTTATTGCAGAATTTGACGCAAGCATTTGAGCATTAAAGTGTTCATCGGAAAGATTTTTGTTTATCTCATCAATAATTTTAGATAAAAACTTCTGATCAATTGACGATTCAGTTACTTCTGAAGGAATAAAATTTGCAGTCTTGCTGTATTTTTCTCTTAATTTTTTGCGGATGGAAATAAGATTTTTAACCCGCACAATTAATTCCTGTGAACTAAACGGTTTTATTAAATAATCATCAGCACCTGTTTCCAAACCGGTTAGCTTATCTTTTTGATCTGCTTTTGCTGTTAAAATAATTATCGGGATGTGACTTGTAAGAGTACTCTACTTTAACTTTTTACTCAACTCAAATCCATCAACACTCGGCATTCGGACATCAGTAATAATAAGATTTGGAATAATCTCGGTCGCAGTATTCATTCCACTGATTCCGTCTTTTGCTTCCTGAATAAAATAATATTCTTCCAACTGCTGACGAATAAAAAGTCTGATGTCAGCATTATCATCTATTACAAGCACAGTATCTTTATCGTAAATTCCTTTTTTGTCATCATCAGAATAATCAGTTTCTGATTCTGCAGAAGTAAAAGCAACTGCTTCAGTTCTATATTCTTCGTCAATATCAGATTCGGAAATTTCGTTTGCTTTGAAATGATCTTTCCCGGTAAGCAGAACAACTTTCATTTTTGTTCCTTTACCTTCCTGGCTTTCAACTTCAATTTTCCCTGAATGTAATTCGATTAATTCTTTCACCAGAGTAAGACCTATTCCTGTTCCTTCAATTTCACTTCTGTCAGAACGATCAGCCTGGTAGAATCTGTCAAAAATATACTGAAGCCTTTCCTGCGGTATTCCAATTCCTGTATCTTCAACAATGATTTCAATAACTTCACGTTCTTCCATACTCAGCTCGGCAGTAATTTTCATCCGAACAATTACTTTTTCTCCTTCAGAAGTGAATTTAACTGAGTTCCCTATCAGGTTCGTGAATACTTTATCCAGTTTCTCATCATCAAAATACAGGTTAATCGTTTCTTTATCAGAATAAAATTCAAGGTTGATACCTTTGTGATCCGCTATTGATTCAAAATTATAAAGTATTTGCCTGACAAAAGACACAATATTTTTTTGGGAAACATTCAGCTCATGTTTTCCTGATTCAATTTTGGAGATTTCCAATAGCTGATTAATCAACCGTAATAATTTTTTTGCATTCTGATAACCCATATCGAGTTTCTTTTTAAGGCTGGATTCTGATAAAGAATTCATTACTGATTCAATCTGTCCTAAAGTAATAGTAAGCGGTGTTCTGAATTCGTGAGAAATGTTTGTAAAAAATCTTGATTTAATTACATCGAGTTCCTGAAGTTTTTCTTTCTGCTGGTTGATTGTTTGTGTCCTGTCGGCAATAATAGCTTCAAGCTTGATATTTTTTTGCGTCAGATAACGAAATCTTAACTGCACCCAAATATATCCCAGGAATACAATGAAAATAAAATAGAAGATGTAAGCATACCAAGACAAATACCAAGGCGATAAAACAGAGAAGCTAAAAGTTGATTCATCACTGACTGAACTAAAAATATTTTTGGCTTTCACACGAAAGATGTAATCACCAGCAGGCAAATTTGTGTAATCTTTTTTACTTTCTGAAGTCCAGGCTGACCAATCTCTGTCAAGTCCTTCCAGCTTGTACTGGTATTGGCTCAAATCTCGGTCATAAGTAAGTGAAGTAAATTCAAATCTAAGTGCAGCCAAATCATGACTCAATTTAAATTCCGGTTGTTCCTTTAATT
>JAVEUY010000183.1:0-6221 GCA_034005315.1 Ignavibacteriaceae bacterium
ATGTCTCTTCTAAAAGTTTGTTGGTAAGATTATCAATTGCACTTTCTATAAGTGTAGATCTGTCATAAGCAATATCTATTGAAATATCTTCAGGCAGTGATTTTTTTAATTCTTCAAGCCGCGCTTTTACTTTATCAATTACTGATAAAGCATTTTCGCCATAACGTATAATTATAATTCCACCGACTGTTTCTCCTTCTCCATTCCAGTCAGCAAGTCCTCTTCGAAGTTCAGGACCAATATCTACAGTTGCAATATCTCTTAAAAAAATCGGTGCACCGGTTTTAGGAGAATTTCCGATTGCAACATTTTTTAAATCATCAACATTTTTTATATAACCAAGAGCACGAACCATATATTCCATTTCGCCCATTTCGATAACTCTGCCGCCAACATCATTGTTGCTTCGTTTGATTGCCATTTCAACCATCTGCAAAGGAATATTGTAATAAGCAAGTTTAGTCGGATCAATATTTACCTGATATTGTTTTACAAATCCGCCAACACTTGCAACTTCAGAAACACCTTCGATTGAGTTTAACTCGTATCTTAAAAAATAATCCTGAATTGAACGAAGCTCCTGTAAGTCGTGTTTATCAGAATTAATTGCATACTGAAAAACCCATCCAAGACCTGTTGCATCAGATCCGAGCTGCATTTTAACTCCGGACGGCATCTGTGCCTGAATCGTGCTTAGATATTCCAGCACTCTGCTTCGTGCCCAGTAAATATCTGTTCCGTCTTCAAAGGTTACATAGACCATTGAAACGCCAAACATAGAAAATCCTCTAACATCTTTTGCAAATGGAACTGAAAGCATTTTTGTTGTGAGAGGATATGTTACCTGATCTTCAACAATCTGCGGTCCTTGTCCTTCATACTCAGACATAATGATAACCTGCACATCACTTAAATCAGGAATTGCATCGACCTTTGTTGTTGATAATGCCCAGATGCCAAGTGCAATCAATGCAATTGTAAAAATGATTACTAAAAATTTATTGTTGATTGACCACTCAATGAGTTTGGCAATCAACCCTTCTTTATTTTGATCTGATATCATTTAATTTCTCCAAAACTTTTTTAATCACCTATTGTTACACGGATTTTATCGAAGTGTAAACTTCATCCTTCGACTCCGCTCAGGATAACAGGTTATTCTTTTTGTTTTACTAAAAACAAATTGCATCGTTTTCGTTACAAACAAATAACCACAAATTGTTTGATAGTTATTTTTTGTATTCATAACCATATTTATCAAGATTTGCTTTTATTTCAGCAAGTGAATATTCTTTAAGTTTCATGTTACATAACGGACATCTTCCTGATTCATCAGAAATTACATTCCAATCCATCGGACATTCCCAAAGTTTGCCGTCATTATTTTTATCCAGCGATTCAACATCTATTATTCCTTTATGAACTATTGAAGATGAATGATCATGATCTTCCTCATCTATCGTCTTTTGTTTTTCATCCTGCGTTTTTTCTTCCCCGTCTTTCAATTCCATCATTTCAGTTTTATCAGAAGAATGAACAACAGTTCCGGTTTGAAACTGACTGACTGCTGCTTTTAAATTACTTTCTGAATCAATCAGGAATTGAGCAGAGGTTACAATTTTATTCCCTTCGCTTAATCCGCTTAATACCTGATAATAACCATCTGAAAAAACTCCGAGTTTGACTTGCTGAGGTTTAAATTTTCCATCACCAAGATCAACAATAACGATATCTGTTTTTCCTGTTCTGATAACTGCATTTTCCGGAATAACCGGAATTGGTTTTAATACCGGACCATCAATCACAACATTAGCAAACATTGACGGTTTAAGTTCTCCCTTTGAATTCGGAACATCGATTCTCACTTTAACAGTTCTTGATTGTTCATCAAGTGTAGGATAGATGAAAGAAACTTTTCCTTGATAAGTTTTGCCGGGCAGATAATCAAAATTAATATTTGCTTTTGAACCGATTGTAACTTTCGGAATTTCATATTCATAAATTTCAGCAGTTAACCAGAGATTAGCTAAGTCAGCAATTCTCAAAAGCGGTTCGCCTGCCATTATCTTTTGTCCTTCTAAAATATTTTTTTCCAAAACTGTTCCTGAGTTTTGTGCATAAAGTGTAACATAGGTTTTTACTTCACCAGTTTCTTTCAGTCTCTCAATTTCAGAATCCGATACATTAAGTAGCTGCAATTTTCTTATTGCATTTTTTAACATTTCGCTGCTGCTGTTTCTAATCTCCTCAATCGAACTTCCCTTCAATGAACTTTGATAAGACAGAGCAGTTAATAATTCCTGCTGTGCAGAAACAAGCATCGGCGAGTAGATATCCATAAGCTTTGCTCCTTTTAATACCTGCTGACCGGTGTAATTAACATAAAGTTTTTCAATCCAGCCATCAACTTTAGTAGTAACGATATATTCCTGTGTTTCATCAGTAACAAGAACAGCATTTGTTGTAACCTGTGAAGAAAGATTTTTGTTCTCAACAATCGCAGTTTTGATATTCATATTTTGTTGAACGTGAGGATCAATTGTTACAACGCCTTCAGCACCAGCTTCATCTTCATAAACAGCAATGTAATCCATTCCCATTTCATCTTTCTGAGGATGGTCTGAAATAATATCCGGGTTCATCGGATTACGGTAAAACAATATTTTTCTTTCACCGGAGTTCTGATTTGTGTTTTTTATAGGAACTAGTTTCATTTCGCAGATCGGACAAATGCCCGGTTCCTCAGAAATTATCTGCGGGTGCATTCCGCAAGTATAAAGCTGTTTTTCCCCTGAAGCAGTTTCAGAAGAGCTTCCGGTAAAAAATAAAAAATAAACCGGCACAAGTATTACAACAGCTATTATTATTATTAAAATTTTCTTATTCAATTTTTTAACTCCTAAAATTTATATTTTAGTTTTAGACTAAAGTTTGACAATCTATGTCAATTTTATTTTACTATATTATTAAAGGACTCTCTTTTACTGCCTTTCATCCCTCTCCTTTGGAGAGGGAGTGAGGGTGAGGCTTTCATATTTTTGTTCCTGTTAAAAATTCAAGTTCAGCAATTTGTTTTAAATAATCAGTTTTAAGGCGATACAAATTTTTTTCAATCGTGTAAAGATTATCCTGTGCTTCGATTACATTCATAAAATCAATTTCGCCAACCTGATATGAAGCAAGAGCCGACTTAAAATTTCCTTTTGCCTGTATTAAAGAGCCTTGCTCAACAAGTTCGATTCTTTCTTTCAGCGATTTCAGTTTTGCAGCTTTCATTCCGATTTCTCTCTTCAGCATTTGAATTGATGCTGAGTATTGTTCACGATACATTTCCTGCATTGATTTTATCTCTTCAACCATTGAACTGACTTTACCACCATAATTAAAAGGAAGTGAAATATCGAGCATAACTGAAAGCATATCGTCGGGCTTCATTCCTTCAACTTCACTTCTGAAAGCATATTGTGCAGAGAGTTTAAACATCGGATAGAAATCATACTCAGCGGCTGATTGGTTTAACTTTTCTTTTTCTTCTGCTAGCTGAATACCTTTAAGGAAAGGACGATTTGCTTCTGCTTTAAAAATCAGTTCATCAATATTTATTTGATAATAATTAATTTCAGGCAGTAAATCGGTTTCCAATTCTGTTAAAGGATCTCTTAATAGAAAAGAATTAATTGCAGATAACTGTTCGCTCTCTTCACTCTTCAATGCTGCAAGCATATCTGACATTTTTGTAAGCTCGAGATCAATTCTGAAAATATTTTGCTGACTTCCGTCTCCAACTGAATACATTGACCTTACAACATCAAGAATTTGTTTCATCAGTTTACGTGATTCTTCAGTCAATTGAGTTTCTTTCCGAATGTATATTAACTCATAATAATCTTGAGTAAGATCTTTTATTATTTCATTTCTTTTATCGTTGTATTCCTGTTTAACTATCTCAACATCTTTGCTGTTTACATTTTCTTTTGCTCCCAATGTCCCGGGAAAAGGAAATTCCTGACTTAAACCTACAACCTTTGCCGTCATCATATCTTTATTAAAAGCAAATGATGGAAGCGGAAGACTCATCACACCAAGTGTAAGCATCGGATCAGGCAGATTTGTGTTTTGCTGAATCCTGTTTTCCGAAGCATTAATCTTTGCCTGATACATTTTCAATTCAGGACTTACCAGCAATGCTTCATCAATTAAATCCTGAAGTGATTGGTGCTGTGCAAAAGAATTATTTATAAATATTATTAATCCGATTATTAAAATTCTGATTTTGTTCATCTTAATTATTTCCTGTAATTATTTTAACCTCACGCTGTTCCTTTAATACTATGAAAGGAAAAGTAAATGAAGTAAATAAAATTTAAATACTAAAAAAGTATAGATGGACTAATTTTGTCAGTCCCAAGAAAAGGAAAACGGAAAGATCAAATCAGAAGTATTGAGTTTGTAATATACAGATCGGGATCTATTAGAAATGGCGGGGATGAACCGTTATAAAAAGATTCGTTGTTTGAAAATTTTGTAAGCGAAGGAACAATCTCCACAGCTTGAAAAATATTTTCATTTGCTGATAAATCTAAATTCGTTTTATTGACAAGATATTGATCTTCTACTTTCTTATAAACAAATTCCGTCTGGCAGCAGCTTGACTGGTCAAATGAAATTGATGGTCCAGAATCAGAAGTTTCTTCAGCACAACAACTTGAAGTGACAGGTTTCTGATGCATTGTGCATTGTTCTCTTTCAGAAACAGTCATCTTGCAGAGATTAATAGTTATCGGTAATCCTGCTGTTGAGATAACAAACAGAAATAAAAACGAAAATATTTTTATTTTTATAAACATTGCGGGGTTAACATATCCAAATAATTGTTAATAAGCAATGAAAATATATGTAGAACGCATTGTCAGATTGACTCATAAATAATATACCCCTTCAACCTGTCTGATAGATTAAGACAGGTTATTCAGGGTAATAAAATGTTTTTTTAAGTTTTTAATTCTTCAATTTATATTCGTATAAAAATCCCTGACGTTGTTTTGCTTCTTCATCCCATTTAACTGGTGTAGTTTTTAGAAACTCTTCTTTATCGGCTTTCATCTTTTCAGGATTTAGTCCGATAAATATCTGAGCTTTTTCTTTAGTTGAGATATCAGGCATATCAACCGGATACTTCCATCCTTGTTTAGAAAACAGAATTGCAATTTCTCTTCGTGCCTGCTCGCCCTTTTGAATTGAAGTTCCAAGAACTCTGAGAGCTTCAACCGGTGCGTGAAATCCATAAGCATTAGCAGCAGCAACCCAATCCCATCTCCATTGAGCATGACGGATAAGTTTTAAAATCGGTTTCATCTGTTCATCCGTTGCACCGTTATCCCAGGCTACTTTAGCTTCTATGTGTGCAGCAGCTAAAGTCTTTTCAGTGATTCTTCTTATCTCTTCAATTCTGTCCTGCCTGTCATAAACATCCTGTAACAATCTTGTAGTTTCTTCACGATGACAAATCTGACAAGTGTTTGCAACATTGTTTAATGGTGATTGAATGTGATGATCAGTAAACTTAACTCCGCCTTCAGTTTTATACGGCATATGACAGTCTGCACAGGAAACACCGCGAATAGCATGTATTCCCGTCATAAATAATTCATAATCCGGATGTTGTGCTTTTAACATCGGTGCTTTGCTCAGTGCATGTGTCCAATCGGAAAATTCCATATTATCATAATACGCTTCCATATCATCAGCACTAAAACCATTATCCCACGGAAAAGTTAAATATTTACTATCACCTTTAAAATAATATTCAACATGACATTGTGCGCAAACAAGTGAGCGCATTTCCTGTCTGGAAAATTGTGTGATGTCTTTTCCCTGACGCTGATACGCTTCAATAAGTGCAGGACGTGTAATCCTTAAGTTCATTGTTTTAGGATCATGACAATCCTGGCATCCGATCGGATTTACTATTTCAGAACCAAGATCGATCCATTGCTTTTTATAAAAATTTTCTGCACCAATTTCATTCATCACTCTCGGAACATCGGTGCTCTTACAAGTCCAGCAGGTTGCGGGCTGAGGTGAATAATTATTATCTCCGGTTCTTAAAATATTTCTTATATCTTCAATTGCATAACCGTGACCTCTGCCCTGATTATATTCTCTTGAAAAAGCATATCCAGCCCACATTACAACAAGCTCAGGATATTTCTCAAGATAAT
>JAVEUY010000184.1:0-6182 GCA_034005315.1 Ignavibacteriaceae bacterium
AGTTGTAGGAGAAACAATAACATCATGCCCCATTTTAGCGGCTTCAATTGCGCCTTTAACACCGCGCCAGGATTGAACAGTTGCTTCAGGTGCAAGACCGCCTTCCAGTATTTCATCCCATCCAACTATCTTTTTTCCTTTTGAGTTGATAAATTTTTCCATGCGTTTTACAAAATAACTTTGTAATTCATTTTCATCTTTTAAGTTTTCATCTTTAATTCTTTGCTGACATTTGGGACAGTTCTGCCATCTTGTTTTTGGTGCTTCATCTCCGCCGATATGAATATATTTACCGGGGAATAATTCAATTACTTCACTTAAAACATCTTCTAAAAACTCAAATGTTTTTTCATTACCTGCACAATAAATATCAGGATAAATTCCCCAAAGAGTTCCGACATTAAACGGACCGCCGGTACAGGAAATTTCGGGAAAGCAAGATAATGCTGCAAGTGAATGCCCGGGCATTTCGATTTCCGGAACAACAGTAATAAATCTGCTGTCAGCATACTCAACTATCTCTTTAATATCTTCCTGAGTATAGAAACCGCCATAAACAGTACCGTCGTCATAAGTGCGGTATGCGCCTTTCTTAGTCAACTCAGGATATTTTTTAATTTCAATTCGCCAGCCCTGGTCTTCAGTAAGATGCCAGTGCAAAGTGTTAAATTTATGATAAGCAAGAAGATCGATATATCTTTTTACAAAATCTTTTTCCATAAAATGTCTGCAGCAGTCAAGATTTAATGAGCGCCACTCAAATTCAGGTTTATCAAAAACTACAACAGCAGGTAAAACCCAATCTATACCTTCTACTTTTACTATTGAGTTTATATATGGATCAAAAAGCTGACGCAGTGTTTGAACGCCATAAAACAATCCGTTTAACTCATTAGCTTCTATCAGGACATTAAACGAATTTATTACAAGTGTATATCCTTCTTTTCCGTATTCATTAGTTTTAGTTTTAAGAGAAAGTATGATAGAATTTGTTTCCATCATACCATTCCAGATTTCAGGCTTTAATCCAAATCCTGTTGCAGGATTGATTACTTCAGCCAGATAATCAGCAACTTTTTTTGAATATTGATCAAAATAAATTTTGGTTTGGCTTGTAAGTTTAAATGAGCCTTCATTAACCACAATACTTTTGGGATTTGGGATTAAGTTTATAGTATTGTCCATCATTTGAGAAAACATTTTAATATTTGCTCCCAATACAAATACTGCTAACGCAGTCAGAACAAATTTTTTCATACTTATACCTATTATCTGTTTTGGAATTATTCAATAAATACTTTTTTAATGTAATCAAACTCTTCCTGAGTTAATGGATTATCCATTCCACTTAAATTTGATTTAACCTGATCAAGATTTCGGAAACCCGGAATTACAGCACCTGTCTGTTTGTAAAACAAAATGTACTGCAATGCTGCTCTGGATAATTCCTGGTTTGATGGTCCAAATTTAATTTTAAGCTGTTCAATTTTAGGTTCTAATTTTACAAGACTTTCAGCTTTAAAGATTTCTTTTTTTGCTCTGTGATCACCTACTTCAAACTGGGGCGGATTTCTATGATTATATTTACCAAGTAATAATCCCTGAGCAATCGGACCGAAAGCAACAAATGAGATATTATATTTATCAAGCATTTTTCTTGTTGGAGAATCTTCTTGTAAAAATTTATCATCAAGCGCACTTGCAAAACTCTGTATAACATCCGGTTTTACTTTTGGAATCAGTTTTACAAAATCTTCATGTTTATAAGCAGATTGTCCGATGAGCCTTATTTTTCCTTCTTCACGGAGTTTATACATAACTTCAACAGCATCATCAAGGTATTTATCATTCTCACCAAAGTTTCCGTGGTGGAAATAATAAATATCAATATATTCTCTTTTAAGATTTATTAAAGACTGTTCACATTGATGACGGATATGTTTGGGTTCATAGGCGTGATCTGCAGTTCCGGGAAACCATCCGATTTTTGTAGCAATAATAAAATTATTAGAACGCTTTCCAAGAATCCTGGCAAGCATTCTTTCGGCTCTGCCATTGCCGTAAACATCTGCATTATCAAAATGGTTTACTCCGTTTTCTATTGCATAGTTAATTGCTTCAGAAATTTCTTTTTCATCAACATCAGCCCATCCGTTTGAAACACCATTAACCCAATTAAGACCACCCATTGTCCAGCAGCCAAGACTGATTTCCGAAACACTTATATCAGAGTTGCCAAGTTTTCTGTATTTGATGTTTTTATCCTTTCCTGTTTAATCAAAGATAAAAAAGAAAAACTGTAAATAGAACCTTTATAAAAATAATTATTTTCAATGGAAAGAAATTCCCGAAAATACTGTTTCAAACTTTCGGGAATTCTTTATCAGAAATGTTTTTATTTAAAATGAAATGTAATTATTCAATCAAAATTACCAGACGGAAACCGAATGGGTCATCAGGAATTAAAAAAAATATTTAATTCTATTTGATAGGAGATGATATTTTAAGTTCTTGTAAAAAAACTTTACTTATTAGCACCGACTTTCTTTTGATAACCAATTATAAGGTTCAGCATATAAAATCGACTGAGCCGCCATGATTTGAATTCATCCGGAATTGCAGTTTGTTTAAGCTGATCCATAGTCAAGTTATCTGTAATAGCATTATCAATAATATTATCTACTTTTTGGATATAAAGTTTAAGTTTGTCTATATCTTCATTGCTTCCAACATTTCCATGACCCGGAACGATATATTTTGCATCAAGCTTTTTAAATTTTTCCAGACAATTTATCCATTCATTCGGAAATCCATCGCCCAAAAACGGATGCCGTTCGGCAAACATTAAATCTCCGCCAAATAATATTTTTTCTTCCGGAAGCCATAAAACTAAATCTTCCACTGTATGACCTTTACCAAAATTTATTATAGCTGCATTTCTCCCGCTGCCCTTTATTACCAGTGTATCAGTAAAAAATTTATTCGGCAAAGTAATTTTATATTCATCAAGTGATTGTTGAATTGCTTTGTAATAGTCAAGCCACATATTATTTTCTTCAATCATATCCGGATCATTTTCATTTTCAATTTGTTTCAAAGTCTTTTCGATCATTGGACCAACCATTTCAGTTTCAGATTTTAACTCTTCCGGTTCATTCATTTCTATCAAATCTTTTATTCTTTCTGTAGCAATAATTTCAGCATCTGTAAAAATCTGATTACCTCTTATATGATCATTATGATAATGACTGTTTACAAGATATTTAACTTTATTGCCGGTTAATTTTTCAGCAGCAGTTTTTAAATCCTTTGCTGCCAAAGGAGAAATAAAACAGTCATACACCAAGGTTTCATCTCCAAGATTTACAATGCCTGCGTTACATATCGCATATCCGCCGGCATTATGTATAACTGCAAAAACCCCATCGCTTAATTTTTCAATTGTGAAATGTTCGGACTTAAAGTCCTGAGCTGGAAGGTTAGTGATAACCAAAAATACAAGAACAAAGATTTTTTGGAATTTCATTTTATTTTATTCCTTATTTGATAATTGATTTTTAAATATAACTATTTCTTCTGACAGTATGAGTAGTTCGATGTGCTCACTATAAACTTTGTCGAAGACGGTATCCAAAAAAAATACGGTCACATTTCGATCCGCCTCAGGCGGACTCAGTGTGACAAAAGATTTATCTTAACAAAATCATTTTCTTTGTTTCAACAAATGAACCTGCCCGTAAAGTATAGAAATATACTCCGCCCGAAAGAGTTTGACCTTTGTCAGAATGACCGTTAAAATCAACTTCATAATTTCCTGCTGGTTTATATGCATTAACTAATGTTGCTACTTCATTTCCCAGAATATCATATACTCTCAGTGAAACCCAATTTTCATTCTGAGCTTGTCGAAGAGTGACCGATGGAATGCTATACTTAATTTTTGTACTTGGGTTGAAAGGATTAGGATAGTTCTGATGCAAAATAAAATTTTCCGGATGCCCGCTTTCATTTTCGACATATACCGGATTTGTATTATTTAAATAAATATAATTCCCTAAAATCTGATCCCAGTTTGTAATCCCTATATCAATATCGTTTGAATAAATATATACAATAACTACTTCTGCACCTGAATCCGGCTGTACTGCCAAACTGATCCAGCCATTTTCAAGGTTATAACAGTATTCATTGAATTGCAAAGTATCGCCATCAACAAATACATTGTTTATTTTTTGTATATGATTTTTGGGCAGATAAAATAATTTTTGCGGGCCCTCAGCATACATTACTTTTGAAATTAGGGCATCGTTATCTATATCACCGCAGATTATTGCTTCTACAACGCTGCCGGATATTGAAGTGTAATCGGGAGTTGAATTAAAATTTCCATTATTGTTCAGATAAATTCTCATATTATCCCACCAACCACCTGTAATCAGATCAAGGTCATCGTCGTTATCAATGTCTGCAAGATTTATCCCTGAACCCATCCCTGAAAAAGAAGACATCCAGAATGGTGTAGTCTGCAAAGTTCCGTTATCGTTCAGATAGATTTTAAATTTACCTGTCCCGCCAAGTTGATTGTTATCAGATATTGCAAGGTCAGGAAAACCATCATTATTAACATCTCCGACAAAAAGAGAATTTGCATACTGACTTGCATCGGTTGATTGCCAGGTTGGAGTAACACTGATTGAATCACCGTAATTTTCAAAGATATAATTCGGATTTTCTTCACCAGCACATACAAGATCAAGATCGCCATCATTATCAAAATCAGCCCATCCTACATCATAGCTGTAAAATTGATTCAGACTTTTCCAGGAAGGTAATGATTCTAAAATTCCGTTTTCATTATAATAAATTCTTAAATGCTCAGGATTACCATAGTAAGATTCGCCGGCTGCAACTGCAAGGTCCAAATCTCCATCACCATCAGCATCACCAAAAGCACAACTGAAAGTATAAAACAAATCAGTTGAAACCCAATCAGGATTTGAAGACAGAGCTCCGTTATTGTTTAAAAATAATTTAACTTTTCCGGGAGTTGAAAATCCGCCCTTGCCGATATAAACCGATACAGCAACGTCAAGCCAGCCATCACCGTTTACATCTCCAACTGCTAAATGACCGTGATAATCAGTATCATCTGACTGCCAATCAGGTGCTGCAGGAAATTTTCCTGTTCCATCATTATAATAGACAACAACACTTTGAATTGAAATGTCATTTCCGTTTGCAGCAACAAAATCAAGCCAGCCGTCTTTATTAAGATCAACAAATGCTCCTCCTGTTGCTACATTTGAAACATCAGTTGAAGTCCAATTTGGATTTTTGTTAAAAGGTACCTGCGAATAGACCTGGATGAGTGCACAAGAGAAAAGAAGAAAGAAAAACATTTTCATTTCTAAACCTCTTAAATAGTTTATTATGAAAAACTTATTTAACTAATGTAAATCTAATCAATTCTTTTATTAATCTCATTTAAAATAAAAAACCCCTCATTCAGAGGGGTTATATCAAAACAGAAAAATTATTTCAGCAAAATCATTTTCTTAACATTAACAAATTTATCTGCATGTATCTTATAAAAATATATTCCAGAAGGTAATGAACCTGCATCAAACACAACTTCATGATATCCTTCCTGTATTATACTGTTTACAACTTCTGCAACCTGCTCACCAAGTGCATTATAAACACCTAAAACTACTTTCGTTTCTGTTGGAATAGAAAACTTAATTTTTGTACTTGGGTTGAAAGGATTAGGATAGTTCTGACTCAAATTAAATTCTTTTGGTACTCCGGAACCAACTTCTATTATTTTAGAATATTCATACCTTCCGTCATTATCAATTTGTTTAAGTCTGTAAGCATAATTACCGGATTGAATATTTTTATCTTCAAAATAATATTCTTTAGGCGAGTTGCTGTTGCCGTGTCCATTTACAAATCCAATTTTTTCCCATCCTGTCATATTAAGTTCGCCGGAGTGCAGTGAAGTCTTATTCTGTCTCTCAATATCAAACCCAAAATTATTTACCTCCGTTACAGTATTCCAGGTTAGCTTAACATCCTTGCCAATTAATAAAGCATTAAATGATTCTAGTTCAACTGGTTAAGGATTATTGGGACTTCCGTTTCCAAATTCAGAAATGCCAGACTTTCCGGTTCTGTGTACT
>JAVEUY010000185.1:0-6149 GCA_034005315.1 Ignavibacteriaceae bacterium
AAATACCAGTTATGTTTGCAGCAGTATCGTGATAATCATTAAAAAAAATGAAATAGAGTGTTTGGTGTTGTGTAGAAATGACTTTAGATAAGTAGATTTTATATAATCAAAAAGCTTATTAATTAAGTAAGACCCATTGTTAAAATGAGTCTTACCTATGGTAATTTATTACTTAATTAATATTCACAAAGAATCAGAGTTCTATATTAAATGATCTTCTCATTTAATTATCAGCATCTTCTTTGCTGCAACAAATGAACCTACTCGTAAAGTATAGAAATATACTCCGCTTGTTAAGCCATCTGCCATAAAATCTACTTCATAACTTCCGGCTGGTTTGTATTCATCTAAAAGAGTTGCAACTTTATTACCCAGAATATCATACACTTTTAATGTAACAAACCCACCCCTCGCCGCTCCCAGGAGGGGATTGTCCGTTTGCGGAATTGTAAACTTTATTTTTGTTGAAGGATTAAATGGATTTGGATAATTCTGATGTAAAACAAAATCCGCCGGGACTTCAGAATTACTCACTTCAACTCCGGTTGGATTTTGTGTCAGACGAGTAACCATAAAATCTCCTTTGTTGCTTGCAAAGTCAAATCCTGCAGCTAAGATATCACCGTTATCAAGAGGAATACAATGAGTTAAATAATGAGTGCCGCTGTCGTTATTAAGATCAAGAATAAATTTTCCCTCAGGAGCAAATGTTGTATCCGGTGTGCCATCAGAATTTAACCTTGCCAATCCAGCCATTCCGAAACCAACACTTACACTTCCAACGAGCAATATTCTGCCTTGGCTATCAACCTTCATATCATAACAGACATCAAAGTTTGGTGCAAAATGTATCTCTGCCCAGCCGTTATTACCGAATGTTGGATCGATTGTTCCGTCAAGTAAAAATCTGCCAATAATAAAATTTGTTGGTCCGCTATCCGGTGTGGTTCCTGAGAAAAGTATCTTTCCATCATTGGTTAGTAACAGAGACTCGCCACCTGAGTAATTATATTTGCCATCTATTCCCGTAAGAACTATTCCGTTATTTCCGAAAGTTGTAACCGGATTACCAAAACGATCCATCATAGCCAAAGCAAACTGACTCATTCCATTTGTAAAAGCCACAGTAGCCATTACAACTGCAGAATCCCCAAGAAACAAACATCCTATCGGATGAAAAGTTCCGACAAAAGGTAAAACTGCTTCTCCCTCATCACCAAAAGACAAATCACGTCCGCCATCTGAGTTGAATCTCATCAAACCAAATGCTCCTGAACCTGTTCTATAACCGGCAGTTAAAATATTTCCATCAGGAAGAACTTTTACTCCATACATTTCACCGGAATAATCCACTTTAAAACGATGCACTGCTCTTCCGTTAGCTGCAAAGGTTGTATCTAAAGAACCATCTGAATTAAAGCGGTATAGAGACGGAGTTATCTGACTTCCACCATTGCCTTCAGCCTCGGCACCAGTAAGTAATATCTTACCATCAGGCTGAAGTCCAATTGCATTTGCGTAATCTCTTAAAACAAACCGAAGTGAAACTTTACCATTGTCTCCAAAATTTGCAGTATCCAACTGTCCGTTTGGAAGCAACTGAGTTAATGCAATAAAATAAATACCGTTATGAATACTTTTACCAGCAACTAAAATTTTTCCGTTTGGCATAAGTAAAAGGTCATTTGGTATATCATCGTAGTTCTCGCCGAAATTGATTCTTGTAATTCCGTTATCTCCAAAGCTTTGATCAAATACCCAGTTGTTCTGAGCATTAACGGAAAAACAAATCAGGAAAAACAGTAAATAAAAGAATCCTGTTTTCTTCGTGATTGTTGTTTGCACTGTTTTCATAGTTTTAGTTCCTTTTAATAGATTACTTGAATCAAATTTTCTGATAGAAAACTAAATCAATAAAAACAGTAAATCATCACGCAAATGCGTGATTTTAAAACGCTAAATTTGAAGAATTATTCCTTCTGTCACATTGAGTCCGCCAGAGGCGGATCGAAGAGTGACTATTCAGTTTGTTATTATAAGTTTTTCACTTCTTTATTTGAAGGTTACGTTTCGACAGACTCACGTTTCGACAAGCTCACGTTTCGACAGGCTCAACGTGACATAGGAATTATCTTAACAAAATCATTTTCTTTGTCTCAACAAATGAACCTGCTCGTAAAGTATAGAAATATACTCCGCTTGCCAACTGATGATTGTTGACTGTGGACTGGAATTCAACTTCATAATTTCCGGCTGGTTTGTATTCATCTATAAGAGTTGCTACTTCATTACCCAGAATATCATACACTTTTAATGTAACAAACCCACCTCTCGCTCCTCCCAAGAGGGGATTGTCCGTTTGCGGAATTGTGAATTTTATTTTTGTTGAAGGATTAAACGGATTAGGATAATTCTGACTAAGATTATAATCATTAATTTCTACAGGTGTATCATTAACATTGGTAACAATATCAAGTTCAAATATTCCTGCCGCAGATGTGCCTAAAAAATAATGTCCGTTTAAATCCTGTTTGATATCCGTAAAATAAGTTCCTTTTGAAGTATAAAGATTAACGGAATGCCAATTATTACCAAAATCATTTGAATAGAATAATTTATTACTGTCCGGTGGAACAGTATAATATGACCCCAAAAGAACAACTCCATCATCATTTGAAAAAACTGTAGGAGCAACGCTCCCATAAAAAATATTTTGCCAGCTTGCACCATTATCAACCGACCTGAATAATCCTTTAATCGAATCAGCATGGCTTGCTAAAAACATATAATTATTACTACTTACTGAAAAGGAGTTATATAAATAATAATTTTCAAAACCTGAAAAAAGAGTGTCAAAACCTGATATCGGGTAACTTGTACGAAACAGAGTGAAACCAGCATTCCTTACATATCCGGATACAAATAGCTGATTATTTTTTTTATTAAAATACCGGATGATTTAATGGGGTAAATTTCCCAGGAGTTTCCGCCATCAGTAGTCATACGGAAATTAACCTGATTACCTGGTGATATAAATACCGTATCTTCACTTAAAGCTAAAACATTAAATATTAAAGGAAGTGTATCCCCGGCAATTTTAATATAATCCCAGTTTTTACCAAAATCCTCAGATCTAAAAAGCCCCTCATTACTTGTAGCGGCATAAATTAAATTTGAACTTGTGATTGAAACAGATTCAACATTATGTAATCCTATATTTTCCCAGTCTTTTGTTAATCTATTAAATTTTTGTACGCCGGATGGGGTTGCAGCAATTAATAAACTATCCCCGCTGAATACAATATTTTTTACATTTGAATTGGGCAAACCTATGTGTTTAAAACTTTCACCACTATTTGCTGATCTGAAAACACCGCCTGACCCATAAAACTCCCAACCGGTTCCTCCACCTTCTGAACCAATAAAAATATCATTTTGCTTATTGATTTTAAGTCTATAAATTGCCTTTTTATAAATCCCATTTGAAAATTGCTGCCAGGTATTTCCATTATCCGAAGTTCTGAATAATCCATCATTTAATGTTCCTGCATAAAGATTGCCATAAGAATCTAATGCAAGAGATAATACAACTTTACCTTGCAAGCCCAAATAATTAAAAGTTTTTCCATTGTCATTTGAATAAAAAACGCCATCACCATTATTATAATACCCGGTACCACAATAAATATTGTTTAATGAGTCAATGATTATAGATGAAACAGGATTTGAAAAACCTGAATGTTTATACCAGGATACTCCGTCATTTATGGAATAATAAAGTCCGTTAAAGTCACCTAAAAAAGTTATATTGTCCGATGTAGCGCAAATAGATAAAGGTGATAAGTAAGCAGAAAATATCCAATTCATTCCCTCATCAGTTGATCTATATAAGCGTCCCTGATTACCATCGCCGGCATAAAGAACACCTGAATTATTTTCTCCGATAACCCAACATTCAAATGTAAGGAAATTATTTGATCTGGCTTGCCAGGTATTTCCATTATCGGTAGATCTGTATATTCTGTCCTGATAATCTGTACCTACCCATATACTGTTGTCTTTAGAGATATAAATACAATATACTTCAAAATCTTCAAACTGCGTTTTTATTTTTGTCCAGCTTTCACCATTGTCGGATGATTTATAAAGACCACTATAGCTTTCATTAAAAGAAAAACCACCTGCATAAATATCACCATTAGAAGCGATATCCATCCCTTCTACAATTCCTCCCATTGGTCCGCCGGTATGCTGCCATATTATATTTTGCGGAAATGTATAATATGTAAAAAAAGTAACTACAACAATTATTTTTAAAGTATTACACATAAGCCTATAAGATAAACATATAGAGTTTTAAATAGTTTACTAAATTTATTTCATCAATATCATCTTGCGCATTTGAGTAAATGAATTTGTCTGAAGTTTGTAAAAATAAATTCCACTTGAAAAATTTTGTCCGTTAAAACTCTCTGAATATATACCTGGTTTTTTTTCTTCATTAACCAGCTCTTTAATCTCTTTACCTAATAAGTCATATATTTTCAAGGTAACAAAACTATTCTCAGCGATTGAGTATCTAATCTCTGTAAACGGATTAAATGGATTCGGGTAATTCTCATACAGATTAAACTTAAAATCCTTAGTATCACTTGAAAATGTCTTATATATTCCACCACTTATACTTACAGTATTTGTAGGACTCGATTCAAATAAAGCTTCACTTTTTGCAGGAAAATAAGTTGCTGTAATCTTATAATATATAATATTAGGACCTCCTAAAGAAAAATCCTCATCTAGATATGAAAATGTACCTGAATTAACTGTGGCTAATAGAGCAAAAGAAGGTATTGGTAAAGGAATAGTATTAGAAGTTAAAGCTCTATATATTTTATATCCGTTTATATATACATTATCTGGATCTCCAAAAGGTCCCCATACTAATCTTGGATGACTACCTTCAGTACTCGGTATAATAGCAAGTGCATTCTCCCAAAAATTAGGGAAAAGATGAGTTAAAGAAGTCCCTTTTTGTTTTATATCCCAGAAGTTTAACAATTGTCTATTATTGATTAAATGATAATCAGAATCATTATCTGTCGAACTAAAATAAAATGCATCTTCATCATATTTATATTTTATCCATAAATCAATATTGTGTCCGTATGTTGGTGGGCTATACGAGCTATAATAACCAATTCTAAAATCTCTATAATCCAGATAAAAACATTTATTTGATACACTATTTGTAACCTTATACAATCCATAAGCAAAATCTGGGTAACCTCCCGAACCCCCTGTAGAAGTAATAAAATCAAAACCCGCTGAATAAATGCCCATATTATTGTACTCAGGATAAGTAAGTAACATGATTATAATCATCGGTTAAATAATAATTACCAATCTCTGTGGGTGAAGGTTCACTCCTCCAACATTGTGATTGGGCAGTTAATATACAACTTATTATTGGTGATGAAGGAGCATTTTCGGTTATGAAAAATAGTTCAACTGCTGGTGTAAGTTCTTGAGCATATATTTCCTGAAAGGAAAACAAAATAAATGGAAGGAGAATAAATAACTTTTTCATACTGATATCTTTCTAAAAAGTTTAAAGTTACTCTAGTACAATTTTAAAACAATTCTAAAATAATTCAAAACAATTATTCAATTATGCTTTTTATTTTTCTAAACTGAAATAAGTTCCGGCTGATTTGTATTCATCTAAAAGAGCTGCTACTTCATTACCCAGAATATCATACACTTTTAATGTAACCAACCCACCCCTCGCCCCTCCCGTGAGGGGATTAACCGTTTGCGGAATTGTGAATTTTATTTTTGTAGTTAAGTTTCCTCCTGAGGCGGATCAGTCTTTGGCTGAAAATGGATCTGTGTAGTTTTGTTATAATTTGAATTTTCAGGATTAATTGATATTGTATCGATTTTATAAATTACAACGATCAGTTTTTCAGCAGCAGCAGCATCTCCTTCATCAATGCAAACGTAATAAATATCCGAACATCATTTAACCCGGATTTGTCATTAGAAATTTATTTTTGATGCAACAAACGGCCAACTGAAAAGATTTGTACTAGACCAAATTCCTTCAAACCACTTTCGCCTCCTCATCGCTAAAGATAATTTCAAGATTC
>JAVEUY010000186.1:0-6120 GCA_034005315.1 Ignavibacteriaceae bacterium
TTGCTATTTCTTGACCAAGTATGTTATAGATTTTTAATGATACTTTAGAATCAACCTTTAATCCAAACTTAATAACTGTTGTTGGATTGAATGGGTTTGGATAGTTTTGATCCAAGCTGAATTCAGCTGGAACCATTTCATCTTTTACACCAACAGCAATATGATTGATTTCAGTAGTAACCATTGCACTTTCTTCTTCACCATAAACTGCAGTAACACCGTAGTAATATAATCCGGTTGCTAAATCAGCATCGGTATAGGTCATACTTTCTTTACCTGTTTCGGCAATAAGTGCTAAATCGTTTAAAGTAGTACCGCGATAGATTTTATAACCTTTTACAAATGCGGTTAAGAAATCAGTTTTAGCTCTTCTTGGATTAGGTGTACCGCCTACTATTTCGGTTCTTTCTTTAACTTTAACCGGGTTTTCAGTATTTGAATTAACAGCTACAGGAGCAGGATAGTATTTAGCATTTCCTGTTGCAGAAGAAACCCATAAATCAATTAAGAAATTACCTAACTGAGCATTTCCTGGTTCTTGAATATTATTGAATGGATCTGTAAGATCATTAATTATAACCTGACCACCAGAAGTTGAAGGAACTATATCATCTGTTAATACAGTTGGCCATCCGTCACCGAAACTATCAGGTGTAATACTTTGAATAAATACACCAACTTTTGTTGCGCCTGTTACGCCGGTAATATTAACTGTTTCCCATTGTTCTGTAGATTCGATATCAACTATGGTACTTAAGGTATCAATAAACAATAATTCTTGAGTGTCCCAGTTAAATACATGAACTACGTAATCAGCAGGTCCTTCAAAGAATTCGAAAGCAGAATGTGCAAAATCAACCTGCATTAATTCTGGGCTTTCCAATCCTGATAAATCAAAAACTGAACCGTAAGCTTTTGTTACATCATGATAAAAACCACTTATTGCGGCACCGCTGTTTAATGTAACTAATGTTCCCGGTCCGCCTGTAACATTCCAATCCAATTGAACATCGCTGTCAACTGTTTGTGCGGTTAAGTTTTGCGGAGGATACAATGGCATAGTTGGAGTTAATGGTTGATTAGAATAAGCACCAATACCATTATTTGTGCCGAGTGCATAAACAACTAGAGTAGAATCATTGTACCATCTAGTATCAACTGCACCTACTCCATTACCATTTGCAACATTTCCTAATTGAGGAGTATAAGCTACTACTCTAGCTTCTGCTGCACCTTCAGTAACATCAACTAATGCAACATATTCTCCTAAACCTGTACCAGGTACATCAGGATAGTATGCAAGAATTAAATCTAACTGCCTGTCAGGTTGATCTACTTTAACATATTTAATTTTACTTGCAGAAGTACCCACAATATCACCGCCTACGGTATCAATCACAGCACCGTCAGCTTGGAAATGAATTAAATAATCACCATAAGATTTAGACCAAATTGTACCATCATCTGCAATTTGGAAGTTTTGATTTGTACCTTGTTGTAATCCAACAAATGTTACTAACTCCCATGTAAATGAAGCACCGTTATCTGTTGTAGTAAATTTAACAGCTTTTTCGGGAGTATCTTTAATACCGGCAAAAATCACAATACTGTTATCAGCAGTACTTCCGGTAACTGAGAACATATCACCCATTCTACCGCCGCCGTCAAATCGAGCAACTATTGAAGGAGTAGCGCTTTCATTATTCCAGCGATAAATTGTAAACTCATTTCCCATAGAAGCATTAGTTGTCATATTACATCCGAAAATTATTCCATCATCGGAAACATCAACTTGGTTTAATGGGAATAAACCAACTGCAAGATTTCTTGCATTAATTTCACCTACAATTGATCCATTGTCTGCATCATGAATTACTATATGAGGACCACCGCTTCTTGAAGCAACATAAACTCTATGTTTACCATCTACATAACCGTAAGCCATACCTCTTTCATAGTTTGCTCCGGCACTTGTAAAATATTCAGGTAAGTTTCCATTAGCTACGTTAGCAGCCCAGTATGTAAATAATGTATCTGGTACTTCAGGAGCAACTCCAAGATCTTGCAGGTTTCTAGCTGAAACGAAATCACCGCTTGATCTTGAATTCATAATACCTGTAACATTCATTACATCTGTAAATATTAATTCACCAATATAATCTACATCATAAAATGTTGTTCTGAAATCAACAGTATCAACACCGTCTGTAATTGGATAAACAGTTCCGTTTGCATATACAGCAATACCGTCACCGTCAACAAATGTAACATTTTCTAATGTTACTAATTCTGATTCATATTCTTCAAAATTAGTTTTGAATTCTTGTAAAGAAATTACCTGCGGCATTACTTCGTTTTCTGTTGAAGTAGCTGGACCCGGATCTGAAACAGGCATTAATTCAAACATTCCGCCGTACACTGTTATTGTTCCAGTTAATCCTGTTATACCGTCACCGATATTATATTCTGTAGTAATTACACCAGGATTATCATCAATCATAATAGCAGCAGTAGTATCTTGAATCCATTTTTGTGATCTAAAATCCTGAGCAAATGTTACATAAACTTCTCCGGTTACTTTAAATACTTCACCGGTATTAATTGTTTGACTTCTCAACTCAGCTAGATTTGCAATTTCAATTACAGGAATAACATTGTATTGAGCTTCTGTAACATTACTTGCCATCATTCCTTCAGCATATGCAATTGCTTTAACCAAAGTGGTATCGGTTAACTGAATTGCTTCAGTATATTGAGTTGAAGAATCAGTTGGTTCGGTTCCATCTAAAGTATAATAAATAGATGCACCTGAAGTTTCAGTTGCTAATTCAACCGAAACACTTCCATAATAATTACCTGCAGCAACTGAAAATTGTACATCGGCTACTTGAGCAGGAGGTGTAAATTGATAAGCTGCAATACCGTTATTAGTTCCTAATACATAAAGATTAAAAGTACCGTCGCCGTTATCCATATAATCAACATCACCAACGCCGTTACCGTTAGAAACTGCACCAAGACTAGCTGTAGCTTCTACTAGAGAAGCATCTGCAAATCCTGAAGTAACATCAACTATTCTTAGATTTTCATTTCCAGCACCATAATTATATGTTACTAAAAATTCTCTGTTATCTGATGCAAAAACTCTTAAAGCATTGCTTCCTGTTCCAACAATTGCTCCTGACATTACATCTACTAATGTACCGTCACCAGTATATCTTTTCGGATTATTTCCGTTAGAATTTACATATAATTCTGATGCATCTTCATTAGCCCAAATTGCAGGAGTATTACCTGTAGCTGCATCACTTAAAGTAACTTCAGATGGAGTGAAAGTCATACCATTATCTGCAGTTGTAAACTTCATTACTTTTGCATTAGTAGCAGCAACCGCCCAAATTGTAAGTGAATTATCACTTGCAGAACCTGTTACCGTAAATTTGTCTCCAAATCTTAATGCTGCTGCATCTGTATATGAAATAACATTTACAGGATCAGCACTTTCGTTATCCCATCTATAAACTTTGAATGGAGAAGTTGAAGCGTTAGTTGTTAAGTTAGCTCCAAAAATAATTCCATCATCACTAACTTCCATATCATTTAATCCGAATACACCGCCTGAAACTCCGCTTACACTTAATGTTCCAACTTTATCACCAACAGTAGCATCAACAATTGCTACTTCTTGACCGTTTAATCTGCTTGGAACATATAATCTAGTTAAAGGACCAACAGCAGAAGGATCAAAATCATAAGAACCTATACCATTATTTGTACCTAAAACAAAAACTGTGAAAGTACCGTCGCCATTATCTCTAAAATCAACGTCACCAACACCATTTCCGTTTCCATTTGTGCCGAGTGAAGGAGAAACGCTAACCAATTCACCAAAAGCTAAACCACCTGTTGCTTTAACGATTCTAACATTCTCATTACCTGCACCATAACTGAAAGTTGCTACATAATCATCTGAACCATCAGTGAAATATCTAATAGCGTTACTTCCTGTAGAAACAACATCACCTGCTAAAGCATCTTGGAAAGTTCCATCTGCTAAATATCTTTTTACTCCAAATCCATTTGAATTAACATAGAATTCAGTGCCGCTGTTATTAGGAAACATTGCTGGAGTTCCACCTGTTGCACCATCACTTAATGTAATGGTTGAAGGTGTAAAAGTAGCTCCGTTATCTGCAGTTGTAAATTTTACAACTTGATCTCCGCTTGCAGTAACTGCCCAAATAATTAAGCTGTTATCACTTGCGGAACCAGTAACAGTAAACTTGTCACCGAATCTTTTATTAATACCATTATATGAAATTACTTCAACTGGAGCAGCAGCTTCGCTGTCATACTTATAAATTTTAAAAGGAGAAGCTGTAGCATCGGTAACCAAGTTCCCTAAGAAAATAATACCGTCATCACTAACTTCAATATCATTCAATAAATAAACGCCTCCGGCAATACCGGTAGTATTTAGAGTTCCAACACTATCACCTGTAGCAGCATCTAAAATGTAAATAAAATTACCGCCGTCTCTACTGACAACATAAACTCTTTCATTGCCGCCAACTAAACCGTAAGCCATACCTCTTTCAAAGTGGGTAGTGCCTAAAAATCCCGGGAAATTTCCCATCGCTTGTGATCTTTCCCAATTTCTTGTTAAAGGCTGCTGTTCTAATTTACCGAACGCAAACCCTCTTTCTGTACTTCCTGTTCCAAGCCAAGTTGGATAGTTTGATTGTGCACTAGATTTTTCCCATAGGGTAGTTACTTGTGCATTCATCATTGTAAAGCACAGAAGCATTGAGAAAAGAAATAAAGTAGTCTTCCTCATTACGTCTCCTTTGTTAATGAATAAATTATAATTGATTTGTAGGTAATTTCTAACATCTGTTTGCTCTTGGAAAAAGATAAAAATATTCTTTCCCCATATTTTATATATTGGGATATTCATATACAATAAACATTTGTATAATTGCCTTTTTTTACAACTACATCATAAGGTAGTACCTTTTTTTCAGGTTCTCCAGAACAACTTTTTTGATGTAAAAAATGATGCTGTAACTGCAACAAAAAATGTAAAAATGACTCCTTTAAAAAATCCTAACCAAGGATTAACTAAAAGCAAATTTAACACACTACTTAAATTTGTTAATTCTAAAACCGGCATCCAAAATAAACTACCGGCAACATAAGCTATCATCGGGTTTTGTCCGCTGTTAATTATCAATCTGAACATATTTTTCTGCTTAAAATAATCGATTATTGTCGATAAAAATATGTAGCAGAATATTGCTAATCCGGTTGTTAAAAAATAGTAGCTTAATGTTGATTGATCTTTCTTAATTCCCCCTTCAAATGCTTCGAATGTTAATCCCAATAAAACCCAATATGAGCCCCAGTTAAATAATGTCTTTATTAAGCTATCATTCTGATTTTTTACAATAAAGTAAATAACTATAAGAAGAATAAGGTTAACAATTAAATTTACTACCAACATTCTCGATTGAAGAAAAATCAAATTGCAAATTATAATTGCGAATGTTACTACGGTTATTAAAACTGCTGAATTTTTAGAATCATATATCTCGTACTTAGATTCCGAATTGAACCATTTGTATAAAATATCACCAATAATCGTTCCCGGTATTACAATGAATAAATACTGCAGATAATATAGTTTGTACAACCAAGGAAACGGAGAGAAATCCCATAGCCAGTTATTCCAGCTTCCGTCAATGCTTTGTGTTAATCTGAATGCAATTAAAAATCCTAAGACACCTAGTCTTAACAGCAGATTCTCTTTTGTAAAAAGCCAGATTAATGAGCCAAAAAAAGCTGTGTTTGCAAGAACTAAAATAATAATATCACTTCTTCCTAACGAAAATGATGAATCATTAGGATAGCTCAAATTTGCCAGCATTAATACAGTGATTATAATTCCAGTTATTCTAACTGCATAAACAATTTTTTTTTTACCGAATTTGGAAATCTTAAATAAAGAGCAAATAAAAGTATAAATCCTAAATTCCCTATCAGCCAATCTTGATTTGTTGGAGAAGGATTTAGAGCATAAGGTTTGAAGTGCTTAATGAAAATTGCGAATCCGGCTAAAAG
>JAVEUY010000187.1:0-6068 GCA_034005315.1 Ignavibacteriaceae bacterium
TACGAATCAGTATTTTTTCTTATTCTTATGCTCTTTTTTGTGGTTTATATTCCAGCAGTAATTATTTACGATTACAATTCAGTAGATGTTAATAATATTACTTTTGAAAAAAAGGAACTTTCAGACGGGCTTAATGGTTTTAAGATAGCTCTTATTTCAGATATACAGGCAGACAGATATACCGATGACAAAAGACTAAAAAACTTTATTGAAGCAGTTAACAAACAAAACCCTGATTTAATATTAATTGCCGGAGATGTAATTACTTCTACTCCAAACTATATAAACAAAGCTGCTGAATATATCGGAATGTTAAAAGCTGAATACGGAATTTATTCCTGCGTAGGAGATCATGATAACTGGGCTTATCGTCAGGATACAAAAAGAAGCATTAAAGAAATTACTGAAGCTCTTGGTAAGTATAATGTAAAGATGATTGGCAACAGTTCGATTACCATCCCGGTAAAAGATTCAAATATTGAAATAACTTTTATTACAAATACTTATGAACAATCAATCCCAAAAGATACTTTATATAAACTTACTCAAATAAGTAGTGCAGAAATAAAAATATTATTAACTCATCAACCAAAGAATGAAGTAATTAGAGCCGCTGAAAAAAATAATTATGTTCTTTTTCTTGCCGGTCATACACACGGCGGACAGATAACTTTGTTGTTTCCTTTTATTCAGCTAACACCAACATTGGTTGAAACAACTTTTATAAAAGGAGTCAGGCATTACGGCAATATGCTCGCTATAGTTACCCGCGGATTGGGAATGTCGCTTGCACCGATTCGTTATAATTCAACTCCCGAAATTGTTACAATTACTTTTAAGAAATAAGATGCTCGGCTGATACAACAAATTATTGGGCTGCTTTTGCAAAATGATTTTAGCATCGTGTTTTTTTTGTTACTTACATTTCTAAAAAATGATTTTCAAAAAAAATTAAATTTTGCCTTTGATTTTTTTCTGATGAGTTTTATCTTGTAATAAAATCTTACAGCAAACGAATCCTCCCGGGATTCTCAAATCGGAAAGGAGATGGTGTATGAAGTATGCATCATATATGCTTCACAACTTCAGAAACATCCCTCAATTAAAGTCCGTTTCATCAGAAGTTATTGAAGCGATTGAAATTGTTGGTTCTGTTCTTCCATTTAAAACAAATAATTATGTGATTGAAAACCTTATTGATTGGTCAAATATTCCCGATGACCCGATGTTTATATTAACATTTCCCCAGCCTGATATGTTAATACCCGAGCATTATAGTAAAATAAAATCGGTGATTAATAACGGTGCAGATAAACAAAAAATACGTGAAGCAGCAAACGAAATCAGATTGCAGCTTAATCCGCATCCAGCCGGACAACTCGAATACAATGTTCCGATGATAGCTGGTGAAAAGCTGAATGGAATGCAGCATAAATACCGGGAGACGGTTTTATTTTTTCCGAGCCAGGGACAAACCTGTCATGCTTACTGCACTTTCTGTTTTCGATGGACTCAGTTTGTCGGAATGGAAGAGATGAAGTTTGCATCTAAAGAAGCTGAACTGCTTGTTAAATATGTTAAAGAACATAAAGAAGTTACTGATGTTTTATTCACCGGAGGCGATCCGATGATTATGAAAACAAAACATCTTGAAACTTATATCAGACCACTGCTTGACGCTAACATAGAACATCTCAGAAACATTCGTATCGGATCTAAAGCGCTTGCATACTGGCCTTATCGTTTTTTAACCGATGATGATGCTGATGATTTATTAAGATTGTTTGAAGATGTTAAAAAAGCAGGTAAGCACATTGCATATATGGCACACTTTAATCATCCGGCAGAACTTGAAGGCAAGGCGGTAGAGGATGCAATTTGCAAAATACTTAATACCGGTGCAGTTATAAGAACTCAATCTCCGGTTCTAAAACATGTTAACGATAACCCAAAACTATGGGCGGATATGTGGAAAAGACAGGTTAAACTTGGTTGCGTTCCTTATTATATGTTTGTTGCACGTAATACCGGGGTACAGCACTATTTTTCTATACCGCTTGTAGATGCCTGGAATATTTTCAGAAAAGCATATCAATCAGTAAGCGGAATTTGCAGAAGCGTTAGAGGACCGTGTATGTCTTGTATGCCAGGAAAAGTGCAGCTGCTTGGTGTAACAGAAGAAAAGAATGAAAATTTAATGGTCTTCAGAATGATACAGGGAAGAAAATCTGATTGGGTTGCTCGTCCATTCTTTGCAAAATATGATGAGAAAGCAATTTGGTACACCGAATTACAGCCTGCATTTGATGAAGAAAAATTTTTCTTTACTGATGAACTGAACCAAATACTATCACCCGAAGAAATTGAATATGATCTTGAATAAGGTCTAACAACGTCATCCTGAGTCCGGCAGAGGCAGATTGAAGGATAGCGTTTTTTCTTATACATCAATACTCTTTTAATAAGATTACGTTTCGATAAGCTCACACTTAGATAAACTCAGTGTGACATTGGATTTTTTATTCTGTTTTTCCCTCTGTCGTCCTGTGCGGAGTCGAAGGATGACATTTATCAGATTAACCATCAGTAAAATTATATTGCCGTTAATAAAGATAGCTTATTACAAAAAATAATTTATTATTAACTTTCCATTCAAATTAACTTATATCCTTATAAATAACTTTACAGGCATAACATGAAGAATTTTTTCGTTACTTGCTTTGTTGTTTCCATTTTTTTAACAGCTCACATCAACGCACAGGTCAGTGCAAAAATGTTCCAGTTTCCGGATGTTTCTAAATCTCAAATTGTATTTACTTACGGCGGCGATGTGTGGATAGTATCAAAGACTGGTGGAACATCACATAAACTTACTTCTGCAAAAGGTACAGAAACTTTTGCGCGATTTTCTCCCGATGGTTCTCAGATAGCATTTACAGGAAACTATGATGGAAATCAGGATGTTTATGTAATGCCTTCAATGGGAGGTTTACCAAAAAGAGTTACTTATCATGGTATGGCAGACAGAATAATAGATTGGTATCCGGATGGTAAGTCTTTACTGTTTGCATCTTCTCGCGAAAGCGGAAAACAAAGGTTTAGTCAGTTTTATAAAATTTCCAAAGACGGAGGATCTGCTGAAAAACTCCCGCTGCCTTATGCAGAGTTTGGTTCGGTTTCACCTGATGGTAAGAAAATAGCATTTACTACTTTATCCAGAATGTTCAGAACCTGGAAAAGATACCGCGGCGGAATGGCTGCTGATATTTATCTTTTTGATCTTCAAACCAACATATCTGAAAATATTACGAACAATATTGCTAACGATGAAATTCCAATGTGGTATGGAGATAAAATTTATTTTCTTTCCGATAGAAGTCCAAACCAAAGATATAACATTTGGGTTTATGATCTTTCAACAAAGCAAAGCAGGCAAATAACAGATCTCGATAATTTTGATGTTGAGTTTCCATCAATTGGTGATAATGAAATTGTTTTTCAGGCTGGCGGACTTTTATATCTTCTCGATTTAACAACCGAAAAATATTCCGAAGTAAAAATAAATGTTGTAACAGATGAATCAACTTTAATGGCAAGGAATGAAAATGTTGAAAAACTTATCCAGAGTTTTTCAGTTTCATATAACGGCAATCGTGCTTTGTTCGAAGCAAGAGGAGAAATCTTCTCTGTCCCTGTAGAAAATGGAACAGTAATTAATTTAACTCAGTCATACGGAGTTGCAGAAAGATTTCCTTCCTGGTCGCCAAACGGAAAGTATGCTGCTTATTTCAGCGATCGATCAGGAGAATATCAGCTTACTGTTCGTGATATGGAAAATCCATCTGAAGAAAAAAAGCTCACTAATTTTGATTCTGGCTACAGATATAATATTTATTGGTCACCGGACAGCAAACAGCTTGTGTTTATTGATCAGACAATGACAATCTATGTCTATGATATGGAGAAAGGTCAACACAAAATAATCGACAAACAAAAGTGGATGTATGAAGGAGCATTAAATAATTTTTCAGTTAGCTGGTCTCCTGACAGCAGATATGTAGCATATGCAAAAGAGCTTGACAATAATGCGACTGCAATTGCAATCTATGATACTAAGGAAGGGAAAATTCATCAGGTAACATCGGGCTATTATAGTGATATATCACCAGCGTTTGATCCCGATGGAAAATATTTATTCTTTTTAACTAACAGAAATTTTAAACCTTCGTATAGTGACTTTGACGGAACGTGGATTTATGCAAATGCCACACAAATTGCTTCTGTATCATTAACTAATGATATTCCGTCGCTTCTGTTTGCAAAAAATGATTCGACACTTGTCAAGAAAGATGAAGAAAAGAAATCAGACGATAAAAAGAACGAAACAAAGAAGGATGAAAAGAAAGACGAAACTAAGACAAAGGATTTAAAAATAGATTTTGATGGTTTTGAAAACCGGGTTGTTATCCTTCCGCCTGAAGCCGGAAACTATACTAACTTAACTGCTGTTATTGGTAAAATAATTTATCATCATTTTCCTAATACAGGTGCTGTAGATAAAAAGAAACCTCTTGCCTATTACGATCTTGATAAACGGGAAGTAAAAACAATCGTGGATGATGCAGATGCTTTCCAGGTTTCTGCTGATGGGAAGAAAATACTTGTTTTAAAACAAAGATCATTTTCAGTGGTAGATGCAGCGCCTGATCAGAAGCTTGATAAAAAACTTCCAACTTCGCAGATGGAAATGACTGTCTTTCCGCGCGAGGAATGGAAACAGATATTTAACGATGCGTGGAGATTAGAAAGAGATTTCTTTTATGATAAAAATATGCATGGTGTTGATTGGAATGCAATGAGAAAACAATATGGTGCTCTGGTTGATAATGCAGTAACACGCAATGATGTTAATTTTTTAATTGGTGAATTGATCGGCGAACTTAATGCTTCTCATACTTATCGCGGCGGCGGAGATGAAGAGCAAGCAACACAGCGTGCGGTTGGCTATCTTGGCGTTGACTGGGAATTAAACAATGGCGCATACAGAATTAAGAAAATTGTAAATGGTGCACCCTGGGATACAGAAGTCCGTTCTCCTTTATTAGCTTCGGGACTAAAAGTTAAAGAGGGAGATTACATACTCGCTGTTAATGGTGTTCCGGTTGATATTACTAAAGAGCCTTATTCAGCTTTCGAAGGACTTGCTGACAAAACAATTGATCTTACAATAAACAACAAACCAGCTTTTGATGGTGCGTGGAGTATTGTTGTAAAGACTCTTTCAGATGAAACAAGATTACGAAATCTTGAATGGATTGAATCAAACAGGAAAAGAGTTGACGATGCAACAAACGGGAAGATAGGCTACATCTATGTTCCAAGCACCGGACTGGATGGTCAGACAGAACTTGTAAGACAATTTTATGCTCAGTTTAATAAAGAAGGTTTAATCATTGATGAAAGATTTAATAATGGCGGACAAATCCCTGATCGCTTTATTGAATTGCTGAACAGAAAACCACTTGCGTTCTGGGCTGTTCGCGATGGTAAAAACTGGCAGCATCCGTCTGTTGCAAACTTTGGTCCTAAAGTGATGTTGATAAATGGCTGGAGCGGTTCCGGCGGTGATGCATTTCCTGATTACTTTAGAAAAACAAAACTTGGTCCATTAGTCGGATCAAGAACCTGGGGCGGATTAATCGGAATAACCGGTGCTCCTCAATTAATTGATGGCGGAATGATAACAGTTCCGACTTTCAGAATGTATGATCCTGATGGTAAATGGTTTAAAGAAGGTCACGGTGTTGATCCTGATATTGATGTTCCGGAAGATCCGGGAAAACTTTCAAAAGGAGTTGATGTTCAGTTGGAAAAGGGGATTGAAACAGTACTGCAGCTACTGAAAGAAAATCCGCCTGTTAGTCCAAGGCAGCCTCCGTATGAGAAGAGATAAAATTAAGTCATTTGTCAATCCGTCCTTTGCGGGCGGATTGACATTGAATATTATAACAAAACTTAAAAAGAAAATCCTTAAAGAATTTTATTTAACATCTTTTACAAGGTAGCGC
>JAVEUY010000188.1:0-6055 GCA_034005315.1 Ignavibacteriaceae bacterium
AATTTCTTCCTAATATGACTTATAGCAGCTTTTTAAGATTGTTCACAAGATTTAAGGCATTAGATGTTTGGGATGTAAGATGGGATAATATTATAACAGCTAAAGTAAATGATTATATAAATGTAAATTTAGCTGTTACGGTTTTACACGAAATCAGCCAGACAAGAAAAACCCAGCTGCGAGAAGCATTGCAGTTAGGATTCAGCTATTCACTTTTTTAATCTGAAATAATTTTATAATGGATTGGAAAGAGTTTTTACCTGAGTTAAAAAAATATATAACAGAGTTTGGAGTCCAGACAATTTCAGCAATTACAATCTTTGTGATAGGTATCTGGGCTTCTAAATCTCTTACAAAATTATTAAAGAAGATATTAACTAAAAAAAATGTTGATATAACATTAGTTGAATTTTTAACCAGTGCATTAAAATTCACATTATATTTATTTGTAATTATTGCAGCTTTCTCCAGACTTGGAATTGAAACTACATCATTAATTGCTGCACTTGGAGCAGCCGGTTTGGCAATAGGTCTGGCATTACAAGGCTCTTTATCAAATGTTGCAGCAGGTGTTATGCTGATTATTTTCAGACAGATAAAAGTCGGGCAATTTATAGAAAGCAGTGATGCAAAAGGTACAGTTGAAAAGGTAGGAATTTTCAATACAACTCTTATTACAATTGAAAATAAAGTGATCTACATTCCAAACTCGAAGCTTATTAATGATAACATCATTAATTACTCAGAGAAAGAAAATCGTATGATTGACCTGGCTGTTGGTATTAGTTACGAAGATGATATTGATAAAGCAAGAGAAGTACTTCAATCAATAATTAATAACGATCCTGATATTTTAAAACAACCGGCTGCATTAATTGCTGTTGGAGAGCTTTCTGATAGTTCCGTCAAGCTTTATGTAAGACCATGGGTACCTAACAGAAAAGCTGTTGAAGTAAGATTCAGATTGATTGAACAAATTAAAAAGAGATTTGATGAAGAAAATATTTCAATCCCCTATCCGCAAAGAGATATTTATATTCATCAAAGCAAGTAATAGAATTTTAGCAATAAGTTTTCCTGATAGTTGTAAATATCAGATTGAGTAATGTGACAAAATATAAATGTCAGAATCACACTTCATTTAGTGTAATTTAAATTTTCACTCTTAAGAAAACTTCATCATATCATAGAAGAATAATATTATTGGAAAAAATATGAGCTTAGTAGAAAAATTTACAGCCTCAATTCAGGAAGGATATTCTTTTAAAGGTGACTGCATTGTACTTGGCACAGCAATTTTTGAAAATGAAGCACAGCCAAATCTTCTGATAAAAGTTCCGCTTAATACAATTAACAGACACGGATTGATTGCAGGCGCTACAGGTACAGGAAAAACTAAAACAGTACAGGTTTTTGCAGAAGCACTGTCTGAAAAAAGTATCCCGGTACTTTTAATGGATATAAAAGGTGATCTAAGCGGTATTGCTGCAGAAGGAACTTCAAATTCAAAAATTGATGAAAGACATGAAAAGATTGGTTTGCCTTTTGTTCCTAAAAAATTTCCAGCAGAGTTTTTAACTTTATCTGATGAAAAAGGTACACGCTTAAGAGCAACTGTTTCCGAGTTTGGTCCTATTCTTATTTCCAAGATTCTAGAACTAAATGATACCCAAGCCGGACTTATCGCTGTTCTATTTAAATATTGCGATGATAATAATCTTCCTTTACTTGATCTGAAAGATCTGAAAAAGATTCTTCAATATGCTTCTGCTGAAGGTAAGCAGGAAATTTCCAAAGATTATGGTGCAATATCACCTGCATCAGTCGGAACCATTCTCAGAAAAGTTGTTGAACTTGAACAGCAGGGTGCTGAAAAGTTTTTCGGTGAAAGGTCTTTTGAAGTTGATGATCTGTTAAGAGTTGATGAAAACGGAAACGGAATAATATCTGTTCTGCGCCTGATCGATTTACAAGACAGACCAAAATTATTTTCAACTTTTATGCTTTCACTTCTTGCAGAGATATATTCAACATTTCCTGAGCTTGGCGATAAAGCAGAACCCAAGCTGGTTATTGTTATTGATGAAGCACATTTAATATTCAAAGAAGCAAGTAAAGCACTGCTCGATCAGATTGAAACAATCATAAAACTAATCAGATCAAAAGGTGTGGGTATTTATTTTTCCACACAAAATCCAACTGATGTGCCCCGTGCAGTATTAAGTCAGATAGGATTAAAAATACAGCAAGCACTAAGAGCTTTTACTGCACAGGACAGAAAAATGATAAAGCTAACATCAGAGAACTATCCGATTTCTGAATTTTATAAGACTGATGAATTACTCACTTCACTTGGTATTGGTGAAGCTGCAATAAGTACATTAAATGAAAGAGGTGTTCCAACTCCGCTTGCGGCAACATTGCTTTGTGCGCCAAGATCAAGAATGGATATCTTAACTCCTGAAGAGCTTGATATGAAAGTAAATGCTTCGTTTCTTAGAAAAAAATACAATGATGTTATCGACAGGGAAAGTGCTTATGAAATATTAAACAGGAAAATTGATACAGCAAAAGAGTTTGAGCTTAAAGTTCCCGAAGAGACTAAATATCAGTATCCACAGCCTCCTCAAAGAAAAACGACTACAACGCGGCGCACAGAAAAAAGTACAATGGATAAGGTAATAAACAGTTCGCTTTCCAAACAGGTCGGCAGAACTTTTGTAAGAGAAATTGCCCGTGGATTGCTTGGTGTTCTTGGTGTCGGTGGAAGAAAAAGATAAATGAGAATAAAACTTCTGTTATTATCGGCTGCTTTATTGAACCTGTTAACTTTTGCACAGACAATTACAATAACCGGTTATGTTAAAGATTTAAAGACAAGCTCACCAATAGAAAATGTAAAAGTACAGATTAAGGACCTGGCAAATGGAATAATTGATTCCGTGTTTACTGATTTTGCAGGCAACTGGGAATATGATGTTATTGCAGTTTCAGTTGAGCCGGTTACTTATCTGCCAAATGATTTCCGAGTTGAACAAAACTTCCCTAACCCGTTTAATCCATCAACAAAAATTAATTTTTCTATACCTTCAGACGGGCAGATTACAATTACTGTTCATAATATACTTGGCGAACTGATTGACAAAAAGAGTTCTTTCTTAACTGCCGGTGTTTATACTGTTGATTGGTACAGCAGAGGAAGTGCCGGAGTATATCTTTATACAATTTCTTTCGGTAATAAATCTTTAACCCAAAAGATGCTTCAGCTTGATGGAGGAAACGGAATTGGTATTGGTGAAATCCATTCCGGAATTTCAAAAAATTATTATGCAAATAATCTATCTGCAACCGATCTTGAAATAGTGGTTAGCAAGTTTAGCTATGCTGCTGATTCAATATTTGCTTCTGTTGCCGGCGGAGAAAATTTTGTTACCGAACTTCAGACAATCCATTCAAAATATACTCTGATTGATCTTCACAATGATATACTTGAAGTAATGATAAATGATACAAGCTATCACCTGAAAGATCTGCATTCTTATAATCATACTGATATTCCAAGACTGCAAACAGGTGAAGTAAATGTGCAGTTTTTTTCTATATGGGTTGACCCTTTTGATTATCCATACTACTTTGAACCGGCTTTGAATATGCGCGACCGCTTCTATTCTGAATTGGCTTTAAATCCACTAACGATAGGACAGGCAAATACAATGCAGGAAGCTTTAACAGTTAACAGCCAGAATAAAATTGCAGGTGTAATTGGTGTAGAAGGCGGGCATCATATCGATAACAGTATTGATAATCTTATTGAACTTTATAATTCAGGTATGAGATATTTAACAATTACCTGGAATAACAGCACCAGTTGGGCAATCTCAGCAAAAGATTCCAGAACACTTACTCAGGGATTAAATAATTTTGGAAAAGAAGTGATTCGTAAACTTGATTCACTTGGAGTAATAATTGATGTTTCTCATACAGGAATAAAAACTATTCAGGATATTCTTACAATTACAAATAATCCGATAATTGCTTCACATAGCGGAGCGAGAAGTGTTCACGATCATTACAGAAATCTTTATGACTGGCAAATTCAGGATATAGCAAATACAGGCGGTGTTATCGGAGTAGTATTTTATCCATATTTTCTTAACGGCAGTTCAAATGCATCAATTGATGATATAATCGCTCATATTGATCATATAGTAAATTTGGTTGGAACTGATTATGTCGCATTCGGTTCTGATTTTGATGGAATTGAAGTAACTCCAACTGGATTAGAAGATGTTAGTAAATTTCCTGATCTGACTATTGCATTATTACAGCATGGATATACAGAACAGGAAGTTGCAAAATTTTTAGGCGGAAATTTTAAAAGAGTTTTTAAACAAGTCTGCGGTAATTAATTTAACAGCAGACAGAAATTGTTTTAAAGTTTACTAAACACATTATAATCTTTTAATGAATCTTCAGAGTTTGCTCTGGCAGACAACCTGGTATATAAAATAACTTATGCAGTTTCTTTCGAATGTTTTAATAAAAAAAAAGAGGTCTTTCTGATGAAAGACCTCTTTAGTTTAGATATCTGAAATAAGCTCCTAGAAAGTAATTCCCAAAGAAAAATAATGGACTTCGCTAAGTCTGCCAAAATCCTGATATGCATAATCAAGTTTAACTTTAACCAGATCAACTATTCTATAGTTTACTCCGATTCCTGCAGTTAATCCTTTTTCTGAATCCTTTTCAAATAAAGAATTATATCCGACTCTTAAGAAGACTGTTTCATTCCAGGCATATTCTAAACCTGAGTTAATATATTCAGTATGATCATTCGGATGAATCGCATCAACTGAGGTAGTTAATCTTGATTCCTGATCTTTAATAACATCAGCAGAAAGCCCGAATCTGAACAGCAGTGGTAAATCAAACTTATCCAATTCAAGATTTGTATTTATAAGATTTCCTCCGCCAGCACCAGCAGGAATATTCTGTGTAATATCCCTACCTTCCATTTGCATTTTTGTACCAAAATTAGAAATACTTGCAGCTATACGTAACTCATTTAAAACAGGAATTTTATACAATGTGCCCACATCAATAGCAAATCCGGCGGCACTCATATGCCAGATAGATTCGTTTATATATTTAGCATTAAAACCTATTGAAAAATTTTCTGTAAGATAACGAGAGTAATTTAATCCAACTATTATTGCTCCATAGCTGAAATATTCACCTGTACCATCAGGTCTTTCAACTGTACGAACAGGCATATCATCAGTAGATAGAACAGAAACAAATGCACCAACAGTTCCAAATCCACTTAGATTACTTGCAATAGCAGCAAAATCATGTTTGATATCCAGATACAAAGCTGAGTGATTAAAAAATGCTTCATTGGATTCTATATTTGCAGATCCGCTGGGGTTCCAATAAAATGAAGTAATATCATCAGCAACTGCTGTAAACGCTCCGCCCATTCCTATTGCACGCGGACCAACATTTATTTTAAGAACCTGTGCAGCCGTAGTTCCTGTTTTCAGAGTTTGAGCATCTACTGTAAAAAACAGAGCAGCTGCTAAAATAAAAGGAATAATATATTTTATAGTTTTCATAGTTTTTTTCTCCTGCTGCTCTTTTACTTTACTATTGCAAACTTGATCAGTTTTTCACCAATGTCTGGTGCATCAATATGAGCAATGTATAAACCATACGAAACACTAAATCCATCTCTGTTAAGAAGATTCCAGAATTCTCTTCCATTATCCATTCCGGATTCATGTTCGATGGTTGTTACCTGCTCCCCGCTTAATGTATATATTCTGATTGTACATTTCATAGGAAGATTTTCAAAATATATTCTACGCTCTCCGCGGTTCTGCCCCGGTAATTTATTAGTCGGTTCAATTTCATTTGTTCCTACATAAGGATTCGGGACAACAAAAATGTTATCTAATTTTGAAGCAGCCATTTGATTATTTATAAATCCGGCTTCAGTATTTAATATGTAAACATCTTCTTTGGTAAATGTTCTTTTTGTATATATCAAAAGATT
>JAVEUY010000189.1:0-6011 GCA_034005315.1 Ignavibacteriaceae bacterium
AATCCTTTAATGGTGATTGGGAAACTAAGATGCAGTTGTTTGCTGATATGTGCCGCTACAATACTCTTGTTGCTGTTAAGAAAGCCGGCTCTGGTCATATTGGTTCAAGTTTAAGTGCTATGGATATTACTACATATCTTTACTTAAATGAAATGAATGTTTTTCAAGTTGGTTTTGATTCTCCCGATCGTGATATCTATTTTTCTTCAAAAGGTCATGATGTTCCAGGATTGTATTCTTTGTTTTGTGCACTCGGAATTATTACAGAAGAAAAATTATTAATGCTTAGAAGATTACACGGACTTGACGGACATCCTGAAGTAAGACAAAAAGGAATTGAAGCAAGCACCGGTTCATTAGGAATGGGAATATCAAAAGCAAAAGGAATGGCTTGGGCAAAATCATTTAATAAAAATAAAGGTCAGGTTTTTGTTTTAACCGGTGATGGTGAATTTCAGGAAGGACAAATCTGGGAATCACTTCAGGCAGCAGCACATCAGAAAGTAAATAACATTACTGCGATAATGGATCACAATAAATATCAAACAGATATGCTTGTTGCTGATGTAAATAATATTGAAGATGTAGTTGAAAAAATTAAAGCGTTTGGCTGGTATGTTGTCAGAATTGATGGACACGATTATAATGTTTTGAAAAAAACTTTTTCAGATTTGAAAAATGTTACAGATAAACCAAAGATGATAATTGCTGATACGATAAAGGGAAGGGGAGTATCTTTTATGGAAAAACCTTTGACTGAAACTTTTCAGGGAAAGACACTTTATAAATGGCATTCCGGTGCACCAGATGATGAAAGTTATGAAAAAAGTCTGGCAGAATTGACTGAAACAATTAATAAACTTTCGGGAAAACTTGGAATAGGAAAAATTCAGATTCCTGAAAACAAAGCAGAAGGAAAATCAATAACCAAACTTGAAAAAGAATTTGTAACCGAAGCTTATGGTGATGCTTTAGTAGAAATTGCAAAGACAAATAAAAAATTAGTTGTGCTTGATGGTGATCTTTCTGCTGATTGTAAACTACGTAAGTTTGAAAAAATTTATCCTGATAGATTTATTGAAAACGGAATTGCGGAACAGGATATGGTTTCAATGGCTGGCGGTTTGGCAAGAATGGGATTGATTCCTGTTGTAAATACTTTTGCAAGCTTTCTTGCAGCAAGAGCAAATGAGCAGATTTATAACAATGCCGGAGAGCAGACAAAAATAATTTACTCTTGTCATTTTTCAGGAATGATTCCTGCTGGTCCCGGAAAATCTCATCAAAGTGTGAGAGACATTTCACTGTTTGGTGCGTTGCCTAATGTTACTATAATTCAGCCGTGCAATGCTGAGGAAACAAAATGGGCAACAGAATATTGTGTTAATGAATCAAAAGAAAATTGTGTTTTAAGATTAGTAATTGGTCCATCTCCTGAAAAGATTGAATTACCAAAAGATTATAAATTTAAAATTGGAATCGGTGCTGAACTAACGGAAGGGAATAATGCAATATTATTTGGTTATGGACCTGTAATGCTTCACGAAGCGTTGGTTGCTGCTGAGTATTTAAGGAAAATTAATTTCGGTTTAAAAGTAATCAATATGCCATGGTTAAATAAAATTGATAAAGACTGGCTGAAAGAAATTATTAAAGATCAAAAAAGAATTTTTGTTTTGGAGGATCATTCTGCAATTGGCGGATTAGCAGACAGATTATTAAATGTGTTAGTAGATATTAGTGAAATTAACGGCAAAGAATTTATAAACTTTGGACTTACTGAATATCCTGAATGCGGAACTCCGCTTGAAGTTCTTGAATATCATAAACTTGATGGTAAATCACTTGCACAAAGAATCTCAGGAATTACGGATATCGAAGCATCGGATGTAATCAAACAAAAATATACTGAAGAAGCACCGCAGTAATTTATTATGATTGTTGCCTAATAAGATTTTCTAACTGAAATTGATGTCGGATGGGATGCATCACTGCATGTTCAAGCATAGATTCTATACTAAAATCAACTCCCCAATTTGATCTATAAACTTTGTTTTCAAATAACTCAGGCTCAACATTTCTAAGAGGAATTCTCCATCTTTCAGAAAGATGTTTTATAAATCGTTCAGCATTTTCAATTATTGTTTCCGGTAACGGAGCTTCTTTAATTTGTGGATCGGGCAATTTTAACTGCATACAAATCCAAACCAAATAACCTCTTGACGATTTCAAAACATGATATAAAAGTGTATTTAAGGATTTATAATATGGATCATCGGTAACAGGTAATTTTATATCAAGCTCTTTTGCCTTCTTCCAGATTTTGTAAAACTCTCTGATGTGAATTTCGTGTAATTCAACCAAAGCTTTTGCACCGTTGTATTTATATTCACTTTCAATCATAAAAAATGGATTACACTTTAACTTTTACAACGACCTTTTTCACAAAAGCTTTTTCTTTAAATTTTATTCCGGGCATATGAATATCGTTCGGAAAAAAGATTGCAAACATTCCTTCATCAATTTTTATAAATGATTTTTCACCTTCAAAAAAAATTATATCATTTTGCTCATTGTATTCAGATATTATCTTTTGATTCTCTAATGGAACATAGCCGATTAACTCACTTCCTTTTGCAACAAACTGAACATCGATATATTTTTTATGTGCTTCAGGTTTTCCTTCAGTTTCATCTTTGGTTTTGTATTCACTGACTAAAGCAAAAATATTATCGGCATCAATTTCATATTTACCCGATTTCAGTTTTGAGAAATCAGTTTTAATTAAATAAGCTAATGCATCGTTAATTCTTTTTCCAAAGCCGGAATAAAGATTAGAGTTTGAAAGTTTATCAATTATCATTTTAATCTCAACTAATAATTATCTGCTAAACCAATAATCAGGTTTTCTATGTTGGTGTGCAAGTGCGATTACAAATATGTGGTCTGATTCAATGGAGTATAAAATTTTGTAAGGAAATTTGTATAAAAGCGATTTTCTGATTTCTCCCTTTTCAACAGAAGCAGCAAAAGGGAACTTTATAATTCTATCAATATTTTTTCTTACTTCCGATTTAAAATTGATGCCCAATCCAGGATGTTCTAATTCATAATATGCAGCAGCATCATCAAGCTCAAGCTTAGCAAGTTCAGAAAAAACCACTTTCATGATTGTTGCTTAAAAATTTCCTCTATCGGAATGCCTTTAAGTTTACCTTCTCTGTAAGCCTGTAATCTTTTTTCAGCTTCTTCAATCCAGATTTTTTCAATTTCTGCATCAGGTTCGTCCAGACTTTTTAAAATCCCCTCAATAATTAGAAGCCTTTCAGGTGGTGATAATTTTAATACACTTTCAATAATTTCTTTGCTGCTCATTTTCCATCCTTTATGTTTTCTGTAAAAGAAATATTTTCTTTACAACTTTCCTGATTGATTTAATATTTCAGAAAGGAATATTAAAAATCAACTTCCTAAAATCAATATGTTTTTCGGTTTCTTAATGTATTGTTCTAAAATAAGTAATTATTGTTTATAGATTAAAGTAGTTATTAAAAAAAACTTTTTGCAAAAAATTATGGATAATAAATAATATAATAGGTTCACAGAACTAATAGCAAACCGTATTAAAGATTCACGAGTCAATCAGCAAAATATTTTTACTTAATCTTTTAAAACAGCTCACTCAAGTTATGGATGTAAATTGCTAATCCTGTCATTTTTGTTTCAAGCTCATGCCCTGCAAAATAGTTCGTATTATAATATCTGATATCAAGATGATCTCTGATAAAATCAGTGACAGAATTTTCAGTCCACATTGCAATCAGCTTCAACAAACCTTTTGCCTTTAATTCAAAACCATTTGTTTTTCTTTCATCAAAGCCTCTACCTGAAAAGTGACCAAAAGAATAAGAGAAAGTTTCAGCAAAATCGAGTTTCGTTCCCGCGTGAGAAACTACGTTATCACTGCCCTTAATCAGAATAATATTTTCCCAAAAGTCAAGATCGTCTTGATATTTCCCCTGAACTGAATTGTTGAATCCATGGGATATTAAAATATCGTCAGCTTCAACTGTGAATGATAAATTGAATGCATTAAATCTGAAATCATTTACCGCTAAATCAAATCCTGTTGAGATTCCATAACCAAGTCTCACCATTCGCGGCAGCGGATCTGATTGAGGTATATTGCTATATTGAACAAAATCACCAATGTTTGATTTAGAATAACCAAGAGAAAAATCAAATCTTGGATATGCTGAAACTTTATCATTTATATCTACAAGCATTTTGTCGTTGATTAATGTAAGAACGGGAATATTTAATAAAATCCCAAAATCATTTACTGTGTTTTTAGCTTTGATTTCACCTGAGTCCGGATGCGGTGAAAAGTCTCCCATAAATGAAGTTACATTTTTGATTGTATAACCAATACTTAATTGAGCTCCAAAATCAAAACATAAACCAAATGAGTAAGCGTTGAAATAATCTTCAGGTTCGTAAGTTCCTAATGGTTCAGGATCATTTGGACCAGTTATTACAAACTCGCCGAAATTCAGTTTAACTTTGGAGTAGCCGAAACCAAGACTTAGCGGAACACCTATTAAATCTTTGAAATTATAACCGGTATTGAATGCTAAGCTATTTAATTCTATTAAATCAATACCTAACCAATCAATTTTTGAGGGATAAAAAATAAATGAAAGATTATTCGTTTGACTTGTATGACCAAGTTGAGCAGGATTCCAGAGAAATCCGAACGGATCATGAGATGGTAATGCAGTTCCTGTTGCACCCATTGCACTTAAGGATGGTGATGGGTTAATTAATAAAAACGGAACTGCTGCTTTACCTTGCGGAAAAATTTGAATAGAAAAAGTTAGGAGTGAAGTAAGACTAAGAAATAAAACTTTAGCTTTCATAATGCTCTCCTGAAATTATTATCACAAAATTATTACAGTGTTTCTAACTTATAAAAGGTATAAATATCTCTCTCAAAGTTTAAAAATGAACTCCGGCAGCTAACTTAAGAATAGTTTGTTTTCTAAAATCACCTGAAAAAAGATGTGAATCGGCAACTGCAAGATCAACAGAAAACCCTTGAAACTCTATATTAAATCCGGTTGTTATAAAAAGAACATTAAACTCTGAATTTAATTCCGGGAAAAAAAGATATTCATTTTTATAGCCAAAATCATTCAGGTAGAATCCTGCAGAAGCTCTTATCATTTCTGAAAACCTGTACAATGTGCTGAAAGAAATCTCTACCTGGTTTTTATAATTTCCATTTTGATCACTCCAAAGCACGGTATGCAAACCACCAAGAAATTTTAAATCATTAGTTGCATCAAGAGCAATGTTAAAATTTAATTCTGAAGGAGATTTATAAGATAATTCAAGTGGATACAGATCATAAGTAGTTCTAATATTTGGATCGGGAGTAACTTGAAGATCAGTATCAATTTGAAGAATAGTATTTAGTTCATTTGATATTTCATAACTTAATCCAAATTGTAAAAATCTTTGCTCATCCAAATTGAATAACGAAGTTATACCAAAACTAAAACTGCTAAAGTATTCCTTAGCATTTATATTATTATACAATATGTACATTGAATGTCGTAAATAATTTAAAGAATACCTTAATCCTATATTAATATCAAAATCGCTTTTTGAAATTTCGGATAATGAATAAGCTGCGGAAAGTGAGTAGCTTTGAATTGTGGTTTTTTCTCTGAGCTCAATAAATTCACCAGTGCCATCGGGATGCTCAATCGTGGTTATTGGTATCTTTCCAAATTCTTTTGTGCCGTTGTATTTTTGTCCTAATCCTAATCCGAAAGAAAAATTACCATACTTTGCAACTGCCCCGAATGATTGCGGAAAAAAGTTATAAATTCTTTTCATTCCAATATCTGCAATCCAGGCTTCTTTAAGATTGGATGTATATTGATATGATATACCTGCAGAATAATTTTTCAATCCTGCTATTGCGGCAGGATTCATAAAACTGA
>JAVEUY010000190.1:0-6010 GCA_034005315.1 Ignavibacteriaceae bacterium
TTTTCTTTTCTCCACGTTATTATTACAGATTCACTCCCTTCTGGAGTTTGTGCAGACTCAAGAATATTACGGGGATTATTTAGAGCAATTTCGTACCTGCCCTGTATTTTTGTATTCTTAACAACATTTTTTATTCCATTTGTGATTATAAAAGGATCATCAATGTTAAAAGTTTTTGCAATGCACAGCGCTGCAAGTGCTGCATTATATTTCTGATGTTTGCCGATTAAAGGAACTTCCCATTCATCAAATTGAATTTCTTCTGTATATAATTGAATGTTATTCCCCTTTTCAACAATATATTCTTCTAGACAAAATAACTCTGATTTTACTGAATCAGTTTTCTTTTCGATAACCTTAATTGCCTCTTCAGGAATCAGACCGGTAAAAGTTTTGCAGCCGTGTTTTATTATTTCAGCTTTTTCAAATGCAATATGTTCTAAATCAGTACCTAAGATATTAGTATGTTCAAGACTTATAGGTGTAATTACACTGGCTAAAGGATTTAAAACATTAGTTGCATCAAGTCTGCCGCCTAATCCTGTTTCAATTACTGCAATATCCACACCCATAAAAAGAAAATATTCAAAAGCCATTGCAGTAGTTATTTCAAAAAAAGTCAGATGATAATCATCCATTATTTTTTGATTGCGGTCAATAAAATTTGCAATGTAATCATCGGAAATTAATTTACCGTCTATCGAAATCCTCTCATTAAACTTTACAAAATGCGGAGAGGTATATAATCCTGTTTTGTAACCGGCTTCCATTAATATACTTGCAATAAAAGATGATGTGCTTCCCTTTCCGTTTGAACCTGCTACATGAATGGTTTTTAATTTCTTCTGAGGATTACCAATTGTATCAAGGAATCCTTTGATATTATCGAGTCCCAGTTTTACATCAAACTGATGAAGAGCAAATAATTTATTTAACGAATCCTGAATATTCATTTAAATTATATATGATGCTGTTAAATCAGAGATTTTATTAATGTTGTTAGATACACAATGATCTTCAAGTTCTTTTATCATCCGTTCCGGAGCAGACGGATCAATAAAATTTAATGTTCCTATCTGAATTGCTGATGCACCGGCAATCATAAACTCAATTACATCTTTCCAATTCATAATACCGCCGATTCCGATAATTGGAATATCAACTTTACGAGATATCTCTAAAACTTTGGCTAAAGCAACAGGTTTAATTGCCGGTCCGGAAAGTCCGCCGTTAATATTATAAATTTTTGGTTTTTTAGTTATGATATTAAATGCTGTTCCAACCAATGTATTGATAGCTGAAACTGCATCACCGCCTTCATTCTTAACTACCTGCGCAAATTCTGAAATATAAGATACGTTCGGAGATAGTTTTATAATTAACGGTTTATTTGTTACTCCGCGAACTTTTGAAGTAACCAGACCAACTGCCTTAATATCATTACCAAATTGTAATCCGCCTTCTTTTACATTTGGACAGGATACATTTATTTCAAACGCTTTAATTGTTTCTTCTGAATCAAGGATTCTTGTACATTCAACATATTCTTCTACAGTGCTTGCTGCGATATTGCAAACAAGAGGCACATCATACTTTTTAAGAAAAGGAATCTTCTCTTTTAAAAAAACATCAACACCAACATTAGCAAGACCTATAGCATTTAACATTCCTGAAGGAGTTTCTACTATTCTCTGAGGGGGATTTCCTTTCCTTGGTTTCAGCGATAGTGATTTTGTTACGATTGCACCAAGTAAATTTAAATCTGAGAACTCTGAAATTTCATTACCATATCCGACAGTGCCTGATGCAAGCATAACAGGATTACGTAATTTTAGTTTTCCGATGTTTACTGATAAATCTGCTTTACTCATAAAACCACATCCTTAATATTAAATACTGGACCATCTTTACATACAAGCAGATACTTATCAGGATCTTTAGTTGATTCAATCGGACATCCCTGGCATATTCCAAATCCGCAAGCCATTGCAGACTCTGTAGAAATCTCACAGTTAAAATTATATTTAAGACAAAAATCTTTAAGACCCTTTAACATTGCATTGGGTCCGCATCCGAATATTTTTATTTTTTCAGCAGTTAGTTTTTCAAGATTAGCTTCGAGTAATTGAACAACATTTCCTTTAAATCCTTCTGAGCCATCATCTGTTGAAGTATGAACATTTATCAATGAATAAGTGATCAGATCATTTTTATTTCTTCCGCCGACAAAAGAAAATATTTTTTTTGAATGTTTAATTTTTCTGGTTAAGTAAGGAAATGGTGCTGAACCCAAACCACCGGCAACAAAAACTGCAGTTTCATAATCATCATCCAAATTAAATCCAATACCAAGCGGTCCTAAGATATCAACCAAATTCCCAGGTTTTTTACAAGCCATAATCCTGGTGCCTTCGCCCATTACATTGAACATAATGAAAATATAATCGTCCTGAACATCACAAATACTGAATGGTCTTCGTAACAAAGGATTTGTTGTTTCTGAAACCCGGATGTTAAGAAACTGACCGGGACAAACTTTTCCTGCAATTTCAGGAGATAAAATTTTTTGTATATAAATATTTTCGTGAACTTGTATAGTCTCTACAACCGGAGAGTTTACAATGAGCAAGTTAATACCTTTATTAAACGAGTTTTGTTTATTGGAAAATTCTGCTGGATATAATTAAAATAAAATCTTTTACCAAAACTAAAATGTTTCAGTTTAATTTCCGAATGATTTTCTAAAGATGTTTATCCAATTTATTTATTTTCAGATAATCAACTATCTCTTTTACATCCTGTGCTTTATCACGCCGGCAAACAAGTAATGTATCACCCTGATTAATTACAATAACATTATCCAGCCCGATAACCGCAGTCATTTTATCAGGTGAATAAATATAGGAATCATTAACCATCTTGGTATAAACCTGCCCGATTGAAGCAATACCATTTTCGTTTTTAGGTGATAACTGATATACTTCTTCCCAACTGCCGACATCGCTCCAACTGAATGAACCTTTTGTCAGATAAACTTTAGAAGATCTTTCCATTATTCCATAATCTATAGAAATCTTTTTCAGTTGAGCATAAATATTTTTTAATTCTTCTTTAAAATTATTTGCGAAAAGACTTTTTTCTATATCAACCAAACCTTCGTGCAGGTCGGGCATTAAGTTTTTTATTTCATCAAGTATAACATCAGCACGCCAAACAAACATACCTGAGTTCCAGAAAAAATCACCACTTTCAAGAAAACGGACTGCCGTAGCATAATTTGGTTTTTCTGCAAAAGTAACAACTTTAAAAATGCTGCTGGCAGCAGGTTTGTCATTTATTTGAATATAACCATAACCTGTTTCCGGGCGAGTTGGTTTTATACCGATTGTAACTAATCCTTTTGATTCATTTGCAAACTTTGCTGCATTTTCAATTGTCTTTTTAAAGTCATCAACATCTTTTATAATATGATCTGCAGGTAAAACAACTGTAATTGCTTCAGGATCTTTTGCTTTGATAATAACAGAAGCAAGCCCGATACAGGCAGCAGTATTTCTGCCAAATGGTTCTTCGATTATATTATCACCCGGTAAATCAGGCAGTTGATTTTTTATTTCAGCACTTTGAAGTTCATTAGTAATGATATAAATCCTTTCTTTCTCAACCAAACCTGTTAATCGTTTAACTGTAGCCTGAATCATTGTATCATCACCAAATATATTTAGTAATTGCTTGGGCATCATCTTTTTACTTCTTGGCCAAAAACGTGAACCAACACCGCCAGCCATAATTACAGCGTATAAATTCATTATGTAGTATCCTTGCTTTTTATTTTTAATAATTGATTTCCAAAACGCTCAGCTTTGTTTAAATAATTATTTATGTCAACATCCTTACCACGAACAACTGCAACAATAACTATCAAACAAGCTCTTAAACTTTCTATTACTTCTTTACCGGGCATCAAATCCCGGTTCTTAATCAGGATAAGTGCTTTAGAAACTATTCTATGCATACCTGATAAAATTTCAAATCCGATTTTTCTGGATAAAGCTGCATTCTCATCCATAATTTTTGAAAATCTGATCAGTTCTTCATATTCAACATCATTATCAGATAATTTCTTTAACAGATTATCCAATGGTTTCACCGGACTTAAAATTATTGATTCAAAATTCTGAATTATCTCTTCAGTTTCTGTTTCTTCAACTTCTTCAAAAATAATTTCTTCTTTGATTTCATCAGTTTCAGATTTTTCAAATGGCTCATCATCATAAACTCTTTTTGATAAATCTACTTTTATCTCTTCCTTAGGATAAACACCAATACCTTTTAATTTTTCAATAGCAGATTTAAATATTACCGGTGTGCAAACATCAAGCATGTGCCCTAAATCTTTAATTAAAAACCTGCTGTGTTCTTTAAATTGATCTGAAATTTTTAAGAAGTCAATCGGATTCTGTGTTAATGAGTTATAAATATCATTCAATCTGATAGCAAGAGTTGAAAGTTCAGTTATCTTTTTCATATTAATCAGGTCATCGCTAAGCTTATCTGATTTTGTAATAGCTTCCTTAAGCAATGCAACAACTTCAATCTGCTGATTGTTCAATCGCAGATTATTTGCTGCAATAGATATACTCTGGTTAATATAGTTTTTTATCAGATCCATTATTTTATTAATATTCTCGGAACTCTTTTGCTTATACTGCACAGAACTTCATAGGGAATTGTATTAAGTTTTTCAGACCAATCCCATGCATCAATTGCTAATTTACCGTTTTTACCAATTAAAATTACATCATCACCAACTTTAATGTTATCCATTCCAACATCAATCATTACCCGGTCCATTGTAACAGTTCCAACCTGATTGTACAATTTACCTTTTATAATTACCTTAGCTTTATTTGTTAAGTTTCTTGAAAAACCATCAGCGTAACCAATTGGAATCGTAACAATCTTTGTTTTCCGTTTAGTAAAATATTTTCTGCTGTAACTTATTGATTCTCCTTTATTAACAACCTTAACAGAGCCTGTTTTTGAAATAACAGACATTACCGGATATAATTTAAATGTTTCCGATGTTTTTAATGAAGGATAATATCCGTATAAGGAAATTCCCGGTCTTACCATATCATAATATGCTTCGGGAAAATCTAATATTGCTCCTGAGTTAGCTGAGTAAACTAATCCGAATTTTATTTTATTATCTTTTAATTTGGTAATAACTGAATCAAATCTTTTTATCTGCAGTTTAGTGAATTTACTTCCTGCTTCATCCGATGCAGCAAAGTGTGTATATATTCCATCAATAATAATTTGTTTATGCGATGATAATTTCTTTATAAATTCAAATGCATCCGTGTAATCCACTCCAAGTCTTTTCATTCCGGTATCAACATTAACATGAACTTTTATTTTCTTTTTTGAATTTGATTTTTTCAGTCCATCTGTTAAAACTTTTATATGCCTGTCTGTACAGACAGTTGTAATCAAATCAAGTTCAATAATTTCTTTTACAGAATCTTCGTCAATAAGATCAAAAATGACAACAGGCTGAGGTACTTTTAATTTCTTTAATTATATTCCTTCTTCGATAGTTGCAACGGCATAGTAGTCAGGTTTTTTATTACAGAGTGAATTTAAAATCTGAACAACAAACTTAACATTATGACCGTATGCATCTGCTTTGACAACTGCCATTATTTTAACATTGCCAACTTTCTTCCGGATATTAAGATAATTCTTCTTAAGATTTGCAGCACTAATTAAAGCTTTTGTTGGACGCATAAATATCTTGAATTGCTTTTTTCGAAATTGTTAAGGTTTACTAATAAAATTTACAAAAATATTGGTATTTGATAAAACCAGGTTCTTGTAGATTTGTGAGTACAAAATTTTAATGCAGCAAGTGAAATTAATAAAATCCTGATTTTATCTCTGATATGAATTAACTTTACATACTTTAAGAAAAACTTTTGAGTGATAATATTATCAGTGTAAATTC
>JAVEUY010000191.1:0-5991 GCA_034005315.1 Ignavibacteriaceae bacterium
GAAAGTTTTTGTGAAGAAAAGTTGATTGTTTGGAAGATCAACAGAGGGAAACAAAATTAATAAAAATATTGATATTAACTATCGCCATCTAATTAAGTCTAAAAACGCCATTGAACTAAAAACCTGTATTGTATTAATCTGCTTTTTCTAGAAAAATTTCTAATGGTTTTTAAATTGTATTTGTTCTCTAAATGTCTTACCAATGGTGTCTTTAAGTGGAAGAGAGTAAGTAGATTTAGTATCTATTCCAATTTTTAATAACTTGTCATAAATATCTAACAAGGTACCGCCACTCTTTCCAAAGTGAACCTTTTCTTTGGATATTACCTCAGAAAGTTTTTCTGTTATTGTTTTGTTTCTTTCCATAATAGTCTTGTTTTAGAAAAATACTCGCGAATGAACAAATGCTTTTCCCCCTTCTCTTAATATATATTCACAAATTAGATCATTATAATTTCGGATTAATTCACGCAACTCGTCGTTATTTGAATAATCTTCTATTTTCAATTTAAGAAAATTAGTTAAAGTTTCTATTCCTATTGAACGACCGTGTGAATGCCAAATACTGTTATTACTTAATTTATTTGCTATATCTTCAGCACGAGCTTCTTTTTCTTCTAATGTTACAGGTTGAGAACTTGAACTATGTATATTCCAATCTTTGAATTTAAATTTAACTAACCATTCTTTTAATAAATTAATAGTAAGATTTCTTGCCATTTCATAACTTCGTAATTCAGCTAAATCAATTTTTTGTAAAATCATGAATTCAGCTTCAGTCAATTCTCCATTACTTGATTTTTGTATTAACTCTTCAACTTTGTCTAGATAACCTAATGCGGGAACCCAATTTTTCCCATTATAAACCTGCGGATCAATAGGACCTAAAGAAGAAGAATAATCCATATAAATTTTATCCCCAGACATACAAAGAATAGTTCCGGCTGACATTGCATAATCAGGAACGATGAAATATACTTCTTCGTAATGAAATCTTATAACTGAAACCATCTTTTCAACAGTCTCTGCACTTCCACCAGGTGTATTTAATAAAACTATTAGTCTATTCCTATCAAATTCTTTATCTTTTTTTAGCTGCTCAATAAAATCTCTGAATGCTTTTTCTAAAGCAGGGTGTATCTCTCCGTAATGAAAAATAACATCTGCATCAAAGTATTTTTCTAAATCCCTTAGCCTTTGATTAAGAGTTTCTTTTATTGTCTCGTTAAATATTTGTCGCATAATCTTTTTTGCAAATATAGTTATTTTTTACTTTTTACCAATCTTTAAGAAACAAATTATTTTCATCAATAATGAATATAATTTGAAAATATATTTATACTTAGATATCCAACTATAATTCGTAAAAAATACTTGAGCTGATAATGATAAGATATTATTTCATAACAAAATATTGACGAATAAATTACTTTACTTTCTTCTTGTTGTGCTGATGTTTGGCAAAAAAGCAGTAAGTAAACCAATTAAAGGAAGATAAGAACAAAGATGAAAAACAAAATAGATATCAGTATGATCAATCAGGTTACCGATTAAAGCAGAACCTAATCCGCCCATCCCAAATGCAAATCCAAAAAATAATCCCGCAACTAATCCAAGTTTACCGGGAATAAGCTCCTGTGCATAAACAAGAATTGCAGAAAAGGCAGAAGCAAGAATCACCCCGATTGGAACTATTAAAATCGAAGTCCACATTAAATTTGCATAAGGCAATGTAATTGCAAACGGAGCCGTTCCTAAAATAGAAACCCAGATTACATATTTTCTTCCGATCCTGTCTCCAATCGGTCCGCCCAATAAAGTTCCCACAGCAATAGAGAATAAGAAAATAAACAGATAAACCTGAGATGTCTGAATAGTTACATTAAATTTTTCTATCATATAAAAAGTAAAGTAACTTGTAAGACTTGCCATATAAAAATATTTGGAAAAAATAAGCACCAATAAAATAATCACAGACGTTATTACTTTTCGTTTAGGAAGTTTATTATCAAACGATTCCCATGTTTTTATTTTTGAAAGCTGAACTTTTAACAGATAATTTTTATACCACTTCCCAACTCTACGTAAAACAGTAATAGCAATTAAAGCAATTACAGTAAACCATAAAATACTGCGCTGACCATAAGGCACAATAATCCAGGCCGCAAGCAAAGGTCCGAAAGAACTACCGGCATTTCCTCCAACCTGAAAAACAGATTGCGCTAATCCCCTTCTTCCGCCGGATGCTGCATTAGCCATTCGCGATGATTCCGGATGAAAGATTGATGAACCCGTTCCGATTAATGCAACAGATATTAAAATAAAGTAAAAGTGATTTGCAAACGAAAGTAAAGTTAATCCGGTAAGTGTAAAAGTCATACCAATTGCTAATGAATAAGGCTGTGGTTTCTTATCAGTGTATAATCCAACCAAAGGCTGAAACAATGAAGCTGCGAACTGAAAAGTAAGAGTAATTAATCCGATTTGCGAAAAAGTTAAATTGTAACTGCTCTTAATAATCGGATAGATAGAAGGAATTAAAGACTGCAAAGTATCGTTTAACAAATGGGAAAAACTAAGTGCAAATAATACGGGGAATACCGTTGCACTGTCTTTATTAAATCCTGAAAAGTGTTTACTCATAAAGTGAAAAAATTTTTACCGACAAAAGTAACAAATAGAAGGTTATGATTAATTTGTTCACCGTCATCTTAAGTTTGACGGATAAAGATCAAATCATTAAAAATCATAACCTAAACTTATGTTCATTGTCGGCTGCCACCAACCCCAATAATTTGAATAATAAAAACCGGAGAGTTCAAGAAAAATATCAGAAAATACAGTTGCTTTTATTCCCAGACCCAAAGAGTGTGCTAAGTGTTCTTCAACAGGGGGTTTATTTATGTATGCATTTTCTTTATTTGTCAGATCATTAAAATAAGTTTCTCTTACTTCTCCGATATCTTCCAGGACAAATCCCAATCCTGAAAAGATAAATAATCTGAAATTATTATAAGTAAACGGAAAATATTTAGCCTCAACAGAAACTCTTGTTATTCTCGAATCTTTTCCTGAAGCTGATATAAAATGAATTTCAGGAGTAACCCACATATTTGATAAGTATCTATCAAACTTATAATCAGAGCGGTTTACGGATGCAGATAATAAAAAGTCAGGTGAAAAATAATAACCGGCACTAATTCCAAACGAATAACCATAATACCACGATGCAGCGGTTCCGTCAGGCGAAACTTCCTCAGAGACAACATCTTTGGGATTGTAACCAACTGATGCACTTACAGATATTTGAGCATAAGTTGAGATGGAAAAAGCTAAGAGTAAGAAAAAGAGAATTGGTTTCATGGTTTTTATCCAAGTTTTTTTAATTCTATGATGCAACATTAAAAATCTAAAATATTCAGTCAAGAAAATTCTTAATAAATAAAATGACTACTTATTCTGCTTTATTAATTTTTGGATTTATTAAAGGTAAGTTTACAGGTGCAAAGCCATTGATCAGCGCTATTCAAACAGTTGTGATTGGCGGAATAGCTGCAACGGCTGCATTCCTTTTAGCAAAATTTATCGGATGATGTAACACAAATTGTTTACCTGATTTAAACTATTTTGTTTTATAATAAGCCCGGATAAAATAATTTTCTGTTATCTCTTCTGTTAAAAAAATTCTTAAAGAGCAACACTTGTTAAACCACAAACTTCCGCTAAATAATTTTTCCTGTTATAATAAATCATTTACCGGTTAAATACTCCGCTTATCATTATTCCTTTGATAGTTAGAGCACGCCAGAATAGTTTTACAACCGTTATATTTGCTTTTACATATTTCTTAAAAAAGCTGATTATCAATCATATTTTTTATTCCTGATCTTATAAATTCTAAATAGAGGAGAAACAACCGGAGATTTTTTATGTTCAGAGTTGTGTTGATATTCTTAACCATTACATTTTCAGTTTTACCACAGCAAAAAGAGATAATTTTTCTTTCATTGAGTGAAGTAATTGATAAATCTTTAAGCGACAACATAAGTATTAAATCCAAACAATTGGAATATGATGCTCAGAGTCTTGAAGTATGGCGCGCTTATTCCAACTTTCTGCCAACAGTAAATTATCAGGGAATCGGCAGTTATAATATTGAATTACCAACCATTGTTTTTATGGGTCAGAAATTTACGATGGGAACAAAATACGTTTTTCAACATTCAATCGATGCCACACTTCCAATCTTTACTGGCGGCTCAAGATTTTTTAACGTTAAAGTTCAGAACTATTTAAAGAAATCATTAAGCGAAGAACTTAAAGGAAAAGAAGAAGATGCGGTTTTACAAACACTGCAGGCTTATTACGGAATTATTCTTGCTGATGAGTTAAGTAAATCAGCAAAGGATGCAGTAGAAGTTGCAGAATCAAATTTACTACAAGTGAAGTTTTTCTATGATGAGGGTTCTGCTACTCAGCTTGATCTACAGCGTGCTCAGGCACAGTATTATTCAACTCTTCCATTATCAGAAAGTGCTGAATCAAACAGGATCTTATCTTACCAGACTTTAAAAATGCTTTTGGATATTGATCTTAATGATTCTCTTGTTGTGCTGGATTCTTTATCAACAAAAGATTTTTTAAATGAATTCAGAAACGAAGGGCTTAATGAATTGAAAACTTTATCGTTTGAAAACAGAAGCGAGCTTAAAGCAATTAATTATAAATTTGATGCAACTGATGAAAGCGAGTACTTTTCAATCTCAGCATTCTTACCTACAATTGCACTTTCGGCTAACCTGCAGCATCAGGCGTTTTCCGATGAGAATAATATTCAGTGGAAAGATTTTGTTCGTTCAAAAACAGTTACTCTCATTGCTTCCTGGTCATTGTTTGAAGGCGGAAGAAGATTTATTGATTATCAGCTTGCTCAGATAAGGACTGATCAGATGAGGCTATTAAAACATCAGACTGAAGTTCAGTTAAATGTGGAGGTAGAGCAAAATTATTTTAAATATTCTGAAGCAGTTAAAAATCTCAAAAGTCTTAAAGAAGCAATGAATCAATCGAAAGAAAGTTTACGATTATCCAATCTGCTTTATTCGGAAGGAATGAGCACGCAGCTTGATGTTTTAAACGCACAGCTTTTATACAATAACAGCAGGATTCAATACCTGCAGGGAATCTATAACTATAACGTAATACAGCTTCAATTACTTAAATCAATCGGAAAACTAAATACTATCTGGAATTAATATGAAGAATATCCTTAAATACATAAGTCTTGGTTTATCAATATTAATATTATCACTTACCGGATGCGGAAGTGATAAAGAAGAACAAAAAGAAAACTCAATACCGGTTAAGGTTTACGAAGTACATCCTGAATCGCTAAAAGAATATTTAAACATTACAGGAACTATTTCCGCAGCAAATGATCAGATAGTATATTGTAAAATTTCGGAAAGAGTTGATCAGCTATTGGTAAAGCCCGGCGATTTTGTAAAAACCAACCAGGTAATCGCACGTCAATATAATGCGCTTTTGTCTCAAACTGTTGATGTTGCAAAAGCTAATCTTAAAAATACAGAAGCACAGTTTGAGCTTGCTCAGAAAAACTATGACAGGGTACAAAGACTGTTTGAACAAAAAGCAGTAAGCACTCAGCAGTTTGAACAGGCATCATCTCAATTTAAAGTAGCAAACTCTGCTCTTGATGCTGCACGTGCACAACTTGAACAAGCTATCGAACAATTTGAAAACAGCAATATAAAAGCACCGTTCAGCGGAGTAGTTGCAGCAGTTTATGTAGAATTAAATCAAATGGTTGCTGCAGGTTTGCCAATAGCCCAGATAATTGATCCTTCATCAATGAAATCAAAATTAAAAGTTGTAAGCCGCGATATTAAATATGTTAAGAAAGGACTTCCGGTTGATATTGTAATTCCTTCTGTAGCGGAAAAAGAATATAAAGGAAAAATAATTTCAGTT
>JAVEUY010000192.1:0-5980 GCA_034005315.1 Ignavibacteriaceae bacterium
TGAAGCCGATTCATTAAACTCATCTTATCTTGATACGATTGGCTGGGTTTATTATATGCTTGGTAATTATAAAGAAGCTAAGTTCTATCTGGAAAAAGCAATTGAAACCGGCGGTGAAAGCGCTGTAATGTTAGATCATCTTGGAGATATTGAATTTAAACTTGATAATCAAAAGAAGGCGATAGAACTTTGGGAAAAAGCAATTAAACTTGATCCTGCTAAAACCGAAATCCAAAATAAAATTGATAAAGGTGCTATTTGAAAAGAACATTATTAAGATATCTGGTAATAATTAATTTTATTTTTTTAATAACTGCTTGCGTTCCTTCTCAGCCAACAGAAGATTTTGAACTATTACCGTCTGAAAGATTAACAAACAAACTTGAAGCTAACAGAAGAAAGATAAAAACATTTGAAGGCAACGGAACAATTACGGTAAACTCTCCGGTTGAAAACAGTGCAACATTCAGGATAGTATTATTAAAACCGGATTCAATTTATCTTACTGTAATGGGACCATTTGGAATTGAACTTGCACAGGCACTTGTTACAAAAAGTAAATTTACATTTTATGATGCACTTCAAAATACTGCTTATACAGGCGATGTAAATTCAAATGCACTTCGCAGTATCTTCAGAATTAATCTTTCGTTTGATGATCTGTTGGATGCATTTATCGGCTCAGTTAATCTTACAAATAATTTATACCGCGCACCGGATGAATATTTTGTTGAAGGTGATAAATATATTTTAACTTACTATGATTCCACGCATAGTAATAAATCAGTTTATAAAGTGGATGTAAGGCAACTGGGAATTACAGAGTATCAGCTTTTCGATCTTAATGACGAACTTGCTTTACAAGGCAATTACAAAGATTTTGAATTACTTGAAAATGTAGCAGTTCCTTATAAAATTATTATTGATAACAAAATTGATGAACAAAAAATAAACATAGATTACAAAAAAATAAGAGTTAACAAAGATAACATCAGGATTGATTTTAAAGTGCCTGATGATGCAACAATTATTAAATGGTAAAATATTTCTTAAAATATTTCTTAATTCTTGCAGTTCTTATTTGTGATTTATCATTCTCACAAACTGATGATATTGAAAAAAGTAAGCAAGAACTTTCCAAAATTAAAGAGGAGATAACACGCCTTGAGAAAGAACTTGCACAAAAAACAAAAAAAGAGAAAAAATCTCTTTCAGCTTTGGATAACATCAGTAAACAGAACTTTTTGCTTAACAAAATGCTTGCAGATTTAAGAGCAGAAGAAAAACAGAAGCAAAATCAAATCGATAACCAGATAAAAACCATTTCAGAAATTGAAAACACAATTAAAACTTTACAAAATAATTACGCAAAATATGTAACCTCAACTTATAAAAATGGCAGTTATACTGATTGGGAAAGTCTGATAAATGCTGTTTCATTCCAGCAGGCTGTTATTAGAATTGAATATCTGAAACGATTTTCTGCCAGCAGAAAAAAAGATTTAGTTAAACTTGAGAAAAATAAATCTGATCTTATTACGGCTAAACAAAAACTTCAGCAGGAATTAGAGGCACAGCATAAAATAACCTTGCAAAAGGAATCTGAAGAAAAAACATTAAAACAAAAAATCACTGAAGAAAAGAAAATCCTGAATGAAATAAAAAAGGATAAGAAGCTTATAACCAATAGTGTTAATGAAAAAAGAAAATCTGAAAAAAAGATTAGAGATTTGATTGTTAAACTTGTTGATGAAGCTGAAAGAAAAAGAAAAGCTGAAGAAGAATTAAGAAGATCTCAAACCCTAGCTTCTAATGAAATGAAAACCAAAAAGGAAATAGTATCATCTGATTATGATGTTGATCTTTCAACAGTAAAGTTCAGTTCGTTTGCTGAAATGAAAGGTAAACTTAACTGGCCTATCTCAAAAGGCAAAGTAGTTAGAGGTTTTGGCGAATCGCTTAATCCTAAATTAAAAACACTTACTGTTAATTATGGAATTGACATAAAAGCAAGCGGTGATTTAAGTGTAAAAAGTGTTGGAGAAGGTGTTGTATCAGCGGTTGAATGGCTTCCCGGATATGGAACAGTTTTAATTATGAGTCATAAAGGAAATTTCAGAACTGTTTATGGACATTTATCAGAAGTATTTGTTAAAGAAGGCGATAAAGTTAATACAGGCGGAGTTATCGGAAAGATAAGCGAAGGAGTTGAAGGAAATATTTTACATTTCGAAGTATGGAACGGAAGACAAAATGTTGATCCTATCACTTGGTTAAAAAAATAGTTTCTTTAATTGAAAAGATTATTAAAAATAATCGGTAACAATCAGGTTTTAGTAAAGAACTTTACTTCATTATCACTTCTGCAATTAGCTAATTACATTTTTCCTGTTATCACTTTACCATATTTAGTCAGAGTTCTTGGACCGGAAAAATACGGACTAATAAATTTTGCTACTGCTTTTACTGCCTATTTTAATATTATAACAGATTATGGGTTTAACCTTTCAGCTACACAAGAAATTTCTGTTAACAGAAATCGTAAGGAAAAGATTTCAGAGATATTTTCATCCGTTTTAATTATTAAGGTATTACTCTTCCTTTTATCAGCTGTAATATTTTTTTTAGTTGTTGTAATATTTCCATTGTTTCATAATGATTATGATTTATATACAATAACATTTATTGGAGTGTTGGGAACAGTATTGTTTCCGTTATGGCTATATCAGGGAATAGAACAGATGAAATATATTCTTATAATAAATGTTGTTATAAGATCGCTTACAGTTGTAATGATATTTTTATTGGTGAAAGTTGAAAATGATTATTTGCTTCTTGCGATTATTTATACTGTAACTCAATTGCTAATTGGAATTGTCGGACTAATCTTTGCATTCAAAAAATTTAAATTAAACTATTTATTGTCATCAAAAAATCAGCTAATTGATCAATTGAAAAAAGGCTGGGATCTTTTCCTTTCTTCAATCTGGATTAACCTTTATACTACTTCAAATGTTTTTATTCTTGGTTTGTTTGCTCCGAATAATGTAGTTGGTTACTTTGCCGCAGCTAATAAAATCAGAATTGCTTTTCAGGGAATACTTTCTTCGATGTCGCAGAGTGTATTTCCTTATGTAAATAAACTATTATCAGAATCTTATCAGAAGTTCATAGCTTTTAATCAAAAGTTGTTAAAAATTTCGGTAACAGTTGGAATTATTATTTCTGTTTTTCTGTTCCTGTTTGCCGAACCGATTGTAAATATTGTTTTGGGAAGTGAATATTCAGCTTCAATAATTGTATTAAGAATTATCGCCTGGCTTCCTTTGATAATATTTTTAAGTAATGTATTTGGCATTCAAACAATGCTTCCATTAAATTTTCATAAAAATTTTGCTAAGATTTTATTTTTTGCAGCATTGATTAATCTTTCGATATTATTTCTAATTGTTCCTTTTTATATGGAAGTTGGAACTTCAGTCTCTATGCTTCTAACTGAAATATTTGTAACGGTTTCTTTCTTTATTTTTGTTAAGAGAAAAAATATTCAGATAGTATGAAGTATGATTTTTTAATTGTTGGTGCCGGATTTGCCGGTTCAGTAATGGCTGAAAGAATTGCATCTCAATTAAATAATAAAGTTTTAATTGTTGAAAAGAGAAATCATATTGCGGGCAATGCTTACGATGAATATGATGAATATGGAATATTAGTTCATCGTTATGGTCCGCATATCTTTCATACAAACAGCAAAGAAGTTTTTGATTATCTTTCTCAATTTACTGTGTGGATGCCATACGAACATAAAGTATTGGCAAAAATTGGAAATAATCTTTATCCGATTCCGATTAACAGAATGACAATTAATAAACTTTATAATCTTAATCTGACAACGGATAAGGAGGTTGAAGAATTTTACGAAAAAGTAAGAGAAAGAAGATATCCGATTAAAAATTCTGAAGACATAATTGTTAATCAGGTTGGTTATGATTTATTTGAAAAGTTCTTTAAACATTACACTAAAAAACAATGGAATCTTGAAGCGAAAGAACTTTCGCCATCAGTCTGCGGCAGAATACCGGTCAGAACAAATGATGATTGCAGATATTTTACAGACAAATATCAATTTATGCCCAAAGACGGTTACACAGAAATGTTTCATAGAATGTTAAATCATAAAAACATTGAAGTAGTTTTAAATACTGATTATAAAAGTATTTTAGATTCAGTAAAGTTTGATAAAATGATTTACACCGGACCAATAGATTATTTTTTTGATTACAAATATGGTAAACTTCCTTACAGATCAATTCGATTTGAGTTTAAGAATATTGATAAAATACAATTTCAGGAAACAGCACAAATTAATTATGTTGATGATACTGTTAACTACACAAGAGTAATAGAGCATAAATTATTAAGTCAACAAAACTCAAGAACAACAACAATCTCTTTTGAATATCCACAAGGAAATGGCGAACCATATTATCCGATTCCAACAGAAGAAAACAGAAATCAATATCTTTTATATAAGAATGAAGCTGATAAATTAAGAAATGTTATTTTTTGCGGAAGATTGGCTGAGTATCAGTATTATAATATGGATCAGGTTGTTGCTAATACATTAAAATTATTTGGAAGTTTAGGAAATGGCTGAACTGCCTTTAGTAACTGTTAATATACTCTCATACAATCGTAAAGATGAGTTGAGAAATACACTTACTAAAGTGTTTGAACAGGATTATAAAAATATTGAAGTGATTGTTGTCGATAATGCTTCGACAGACGGAAGTAGTGAAATGGTTAAAAAAGAATTTCCATCAGTTCAGTTAATACAAATGGAAAAAAACATTGGTATTGCCGGTTGGAACGAAGGATTTAAAATCGCAAGAGGGAAATATGTTTTGGTGCTGGATGATGATAGTTATCCGGATACAAAATCAATTGGATCAGGAGTTAAAACATTTATTAAAAATATTGCTGTTGGAATAATTGCCTTTAATATATTTAATACGAAGTTAAATGCCAGTGAAACAACAGCATTAGAAAATAGTTCTCCACATTATTTTATTGGTTGCGGTGCAATGATAAGAAAGAATTATCTGGACAAAGTGGGTTATTATGATGATCTTTATTTTATTTATTACAACGAAGTTGATTTAAGTATTAGAATGATTAGTGCTGGTTTCAGAATCCTTTACTTGCTTGATTCGATTGTTTTTCATACTGCTTCCAAATTAAGACCTGAAAGTAAAAATCAGAATTTTAGAGGTTCAAAGTTTGGATTTATCCATACCACTATAAGTTATAATATATTTCTGATTAAGTATTTTAATCTTAATTCTGTAATAAAGTATTCTTTAAAATGGTTCATAAACAGGGCGATAATCGCAGTAAGATATAATTTTTATATACCATTACTGAGAGCTTATTTTAAATTATTTTTACTTTTACCTAAAATTCTTAAGAAAAGAAATGTAATGGATATTTCTATTGTACAGTTTTATGATTATGCAAAGATACCTTTTGTTGATAGAGAATATTTTCCTGGTTTTAAAAAGCCTAAAATATGGAAATTAAAAAGTAATTCTTAATGCCGAGACAAACGTGAATGAAGTGTTTTATACAATTAAAAGTTATTTTGGTTTTTTACTATTTATTGTAGATGAATTACTATTTCAAAAGGCTAGTAATAAAGGTGAATCTGTTCTTTTTATTCATACTGCTGGATTAGGAGACCTAGTCCACTCGACTAAAATTATCAATACGCTTTCAAAATCTGAGTTCAAAATATATTTTCTTGTTAAATCTACTCACTTGAAGTTTTATGACGAATATAATGGCAATGTTCGTATCCTCGGTGTAAATTATTCAAAATACCGAAGGAATTTGCTGTATCGCTACTTTTTTCTGAAAAAACTAAGAGAAAATAAATTCAGATATAGTTTTATTTTAAACCATCATAGACTTATAACAGATG
>JAVEUY010000193.1:0-5949 GCA_034005315.1 Ignavibacteriaceae bacterium
TATTATACTCATTCATGTAATTGTTCAACATTGCCGGTTAATCTCTTTACAGCTTTTTGCATTTGAAACAATTTTAGCAGCATCAGTTAAAATAATTGAAAGCTTGTTTCTTCGTCCGGCTTTTGCAGTTAGTTTTCCGTGCAGCAAATATTATTTTAACATCTTATTCAGTTGATAGTTTTAATAATTCGAGTGTTGTTTTCCAGTTTCTTGTTGTTGCACTTACTTTAAGCTTGTTCTCAATCAGATTATTGTTCAATTTTGAAAGTCCATAACCTTTGGGACAAAATAAATAAACCGCATCATCTGTGAAAGCAATATCTTCCTGTGGTAGTTTTTTATCTTCAATTATTTTTTTATCATAAGGTGCAGGTTTGGATGCTAAAAAAGTTACATACAATTGAGTCAATTCTTTCTTTTCTGCAAACGGATTGTTGTCAATTATCTGTTTAAGTTTTTTAATGTTCAGAACTGTTACGGGAACGTCAAATCCAAACTCACTTTTAATCTTTTGTGAGATTATTTTTTTGATCTTCTTCGGGTCTTTTTCTATTGAGTAAAAGATAACATTTCCGCTTTGCAGATAAGTCTTAACATTTCCGAAGTTAAGATCCTGGTACATTTTTTTAAAGCGTCCATTTTAATTAATTTTTGTCCGCTTACATTTATTCCTCTCAATAATGAAATGTAAATCATACTTAACAAATAACCTTATATTATTTTTTTAAAATACTAACGTGTCTGATTTATTCTTCAGTCAAGATGTTCAAATACTCAGTTTTTATTTTACATAAAAGATACATTTCAGATTATCAACAATTCAAACTAATTTCAACTCTAATTCAATCCTAACATTAAATTTAAACAGTACTGATTCTTTGTGTGATAAATGGCACACCCTAAGCTTATTTAGATTAAATAAAAATAAAAGAGTATATTTGCAATTAAATTGTTAAGAAATTAAAAAAGTTATGAATAAAATAAGTATTAGAAATGGGGTTTTTGCCTTTCTTTTAGTGTTGCTTTTAATGCCAATCGGACACTCATTAATGATTTTAAACGATGAGCTTTTAGCAGATCAAAAATATATAGGAGCCATCGTTATTGGTTTAATCGGAATTGCCTTACTTATTTGGGGCATTAAAATAAAATCAAATCCAACAACCGCTACAATACTTGGATTTTTGGGTGCTATCCTTGTATGGACTGGCTGGGTTGAGTTTTCATTTATGTGGGTTGCAGAAAGAGAGAATGTAGAAAACCTGGTTAAAGGAGATACTATTATTACTAAACGGGAATATCTTGTTATGTTATCTTCACTTGGTATCTTAATGACAATGACGTTTTACTTTTTGTTTACAAGAACGAACTGTACGTTTTTTATCTGGTTCCAGAAAGTGTTTGGATTCAGAGAAGATATCCTGACACAAACAGGTTATAAAAAACCAAATGCGGTAATTGTATTCGGGGAAACAATTATGATCCTCTGGTTCTTCTACATTCTTTTGTTAGTTGTTTATGATGATCAGATTGCAGGCGACCGTCATTGGGCTACTCTTGTTGTTGCATTTGGTTCATTACTTTGGTCTGTTTATTTAATTTTCAGACTATTGCAGATAATGTCATTTGATTACGCTATACGTTATGCTGTTCCAACTGTTATTATCTTCTGGAATTTTATTGAAATCATTGGTCGTTGGGGACTATTTAAAGAAATTTGGATACATCCGTTAGAATATTTGTTTGAAGTATCTTTGTTCGTTGTCTTTCTGGTAGTGATTTTATTTATCTTAATAAAAAATCCATCGTTTAACAGAGAAAACAAAATAGCTGACTAATGTAAAAGACTAAGTAATTGCAATGTATTAAAAAGATTTTTCAGTTGTTTCTCTTTCGAAATGACAATACTTCGCGTTTTTGCGCATCTGGTGCTTATTTTTCTTTATGCTCTTTAGGAGAATCGAGTTTAAATCTGATTCACATGAAGTTATTCTGTTAAGCAGTAAAATTTTTTTCATAGAATACCTCAAGACTTTCTTAAAAGACACCAGGTAAATTCAAAATTGTTAAATCAAACTTACAACGCTATTTCTCCGCGTTCATTAGTCCTGATTTTAACTACGCCATCAACAGTTGTTATAAAAATTTTACCATCACCCGGATTATTTGTTTTTGCATTTTTCTGAATTGCATTAACGACTTCCTCTGCCATTTTATCATCAACAACCACTTCTAATTTAGTGCGTGGAACAAACTCTACCTTTTCATAAACAACTTTATCAGAAGAATCTTTAGCTCGTTCTTTTCCGAATCCGATAATCTCAGAAATAGTAACTCCGGGTAACCCTTTAATCTGCTGAAGTGCTTCAATTACTTCAAGTAATTTGATAGGTCTTATTATTGCTTTAATCTCTTTCATTTTTATTTCCTTAAAAAGATTTGACGAGTAAAATTTAATTGTAGTGTGAATTTAAAGAATAATACGTTTTACAGGAACTTAAAATTGCAGTGTATTGAAGTTATCATATATTAAAATTATTAGATAAGATCAAAATGTTTCATATATCGTTTTGAATAAAGAATAGAATTCTAATAAGATAGTTTTTTAATAAAACTCTAAGAGATTCTTATATGATTTTATTGATTCAGCATTTTCTGATAAACATCATAATCACGATCACTAAAACAGACAAAAATAACTTTTTCTATTGAGCTTTCTTCTTTAAGAGATTGTTTAACTGTTTTGACTGCAATCTTTGTTGCTCTTTCCAAAGGGAAGCCATAAATACCGGTGGAGATAGCAGGGAATGCGATTGTCTTAATCTTATTTTCAGCAGCAAGTTTTAACGAATTTTTATAGCAATTTTCTAACAGTTGATCTTCATTGTTCTTTCCTCCGTTCCAGATTGGTCCTACAGTATGAATAATATATTTAGCAGGCAGATTAAATCCAGGTGACATTTTCGCTTCACCGGTTCTGCAGCCGCCAAGTTTTTTATTGAACTCCAGCAATTCTGGTCCTGCTGCACGATGAATTGCACCATCAACTCCGCCGCCGCCAAGCAAAGAAGCATTTGCTGCATTTACAATTGCATCAACTTTAAGTCTGGTAATATCGCCTTTATGAATTTCTATTTTATTGTTCATAAATCTTAAGTGAAATTTTTAAAATATCAGTTACCCTTTGGCTCAGTGATATTAATTTATTTATAAATTTTCATCGTTTGTCAGTCTAAGCTGCCTGCACCGCTGTGCGGTGGTCGAAGACGGTATTATCAAGAAGATTACTTGTCTTTCAGTAATGTCAAAGAATAATTTTTTCTTTATTGTAACAATTTATCAATAGGTCACGCTTCGATAAACTCAGCGTGACACAAGCTATTGTCATACTGAGCGGAGTCGAAGTATGACTTTCATATTGTTCCAATTTTTGGTGGAAAGGCAAACCCTTTCCTAACATTTTTAATCTATATATTCAATATCATTTACCTGCGTTGAATATATCTTCCAGGAATCACCATCTTTTTTTAATGTATGTATTCCGCTTATCTTATTATCTCTGAATTCCGGTCCAGAAAGTTTTGTGGTAATTTGTTCAAACTGAACTTTAGCTTCTGTATCAGTTTCTTCAATAACTTTCATACTTATAGTATTATAATTCAGATCATAAACCTCAAAAATTTTCTCTATCATTGTTTCTGTTGCCGGATAATCGGGACTATCTTTATGAATAGTATTCATCACTCCATCAAAATTTTCTTCGTTCATATATTTTGTATTCGCTTCAATTACGGATTCCGAAGTAATATAATTTTCTTTTGAACAGGCTAATGCAGCAAAAGATAAAAGTATTATTAAAATAGTTTTAGTGTTTTTATTCATATATCAACCTGATTAAATTCCCATTTCTTTTTTTACTTCTGCAAACTTTTCTACTGCAAAATCAATATCTCCTTTAGAATGTGCAGCAGAAATCTGAACTCTTATCCTTGCTGTTCCTTTTGGCACAACGGGAAAGAAAAATCCTATTACGTAAACACCTTTCTCAAGCATCTTTGCAGCCATTGTTTGAGCTAATACAGCATCACCAAGCATAATCGGAACAATCGGATGAATGCCTTCTTTAATATTAAATCCTGCAGCTTTAATTTTTTCTCTGAAATATTTTGTATTCTCCTCAAGTTTATCTCTTAACTGCGTTGTTGAACTTAACATATCAAAAACTTTTAAAGATGCAGCAACAATATTCGGAGCCACAGTATTTGAAAATAAATATGGTCTCGACCGCTGACGAAGCAGATCAACAATTTCTTGTCTTGCTGATGTATATCCGCCGCTTGCGCCGCCAAGTGCTTTGCCAAGAGTTCCGGTGATAATGTCAACTCTTCCCATTACATTATTATGTTCGTGAGTTCCTTTTCCATGTTTTCCCATAAAACCAACAGCGTGGCTGTCATCGACCATTACCATCGCATCATATTTATCTGCAAGATCACAAATTTCTTTAAGGGGAGCAACAAATCCATCCATCGAAAAAACGCCATCAGTTGCAACCAAAATATTTTTTGCATTGTTTGATTTTGCTTCCTTTAATTTTTCTTCAAGATCGTTCATATTACAATTTTTGTAACGATAACGCTGCGCTTTGCTTAATCTTATTCCGTCTATAATACTTGCATGATTTAATTCATCACTGATTACTGCATCATCTTCGCTAAGTAAAGTTTCAAACAATCCGCCGTTTGCATCAAAGCAGGAAGTGTAAAGTATTGTATCTTCCATCCCAAGAAAATCAGAGATTTTCTTTTCTAATTCTTTATGGATTTCCTGAGTGCCGCAAATAAATCTTACTGAAGACATTCCGAAGCCCCATTTATCAAGGCTGTCCTTAGCTGCCTGAATAATTTCTTTATTATCAGCTAATCCCAAATAATTATTTGCACACATATTTAACACCTGCTGTCCTGTTGTTACTTTAATATGTGCACTTTGCGGAGTAGTGATAATTCTTTCTTTTTTATAGAGTCCTTCTTTTTCGATGTTGTTTAAAATTTCTTTGTAGTATGATTTTGTTTTGATTTTCATTTAAATACCTTTTTCTATAAAAGTTTAATATTAGTTCTAAAATAAATATTTAGAGTAACAAATTGAATTAAAGTATCAAAATTAGTTGAGTAAATAAGAACCATTAAATTAAATTATTAAAATATGGATAGATAATTGTGTTACGAATCCATTGTTTACAATAACTGTTTCTTTAGAGTAACTAGCATACGTTTTGTGTCTTTTAAGAGACAAATATTTATTGTAAATAGCATAACAATATTTATAAGAAACTGTTCAATCAGGATTTTTTATGAAAGATACACTGTTAAGTTCAAAATTTATTTTTCTGATCTTCTCCTCTATAATTCTTCAGTATAATTTACATTCTCAACAAGACAGCATAAGCATAGAAAAACGAATATTGGAAGCACCCTGAATCAGAACAATTGGTTATAATGCGCACACGTAGTTTTATATTCAACAATTTGAAAGAAGGAAATATAACTGAAGCATTCGAAGCATATAATTATGCACTTAATAAATTTGAAAGTGAAAAAGTAAAACCTTTCAAGATGATGGAAAAATATTTGTTAGGTTTCTGGTTTGGAGAATATGATCTTATTTACGAGGCTGCTGTTAAAGGAACTATAATAGAGCCAAGATTTAGAGATTTTTATTTTGATGATTTCTTAAATTATAATTTACGAGATAAACTAACACCTTTGGATGATGTAATGTCAGTCGAGTTACGATTATTGAGTAACAGTGATCTTACACCCTAAAAGTGGATACTAAGTTAAGCAACTTTTTCAATTAATTCTCTTCTGTTTTTTTCTTCAAATTCAACCGGTGATAAATATCCTAAAGATGAATGAAGTCTTCTTCTGTTATAATTGATTTCTA
>JAVEUY010000194.1:0-5949 GCA_034005315.1 Ignavibacteriaceae bacterium
CCGATCAAAAATTAGAAACAATAATAACAGCAGCACTAGCAAGAATATTCAGTCTGCTTTCTGTTGTAGAAGGTTTAAAGGTTCTTATAAAAGTATCAACACCTGATTACATAGTCTTTACACCGTTGTTGATTTACAACATCATTATGGGAGTAATAGGTTTTTATGTCGGTATTCAGATATTCCGGCAACACATAAATTCATTAAGAAATTCTGCTGTCATTTCTCTGTTTCATATAAGCATATTGAGTGTAATTAGTTTACTATACTTATTTGATTCTGCGGTCTCTCTGCATAGTGTATATGCAATGATATTCAGAACAGTTCTTTGGCTATCTATTACAATTACTATATGGGCATCCAACAAATATTTAAAGACAATAAAGGAAAAGCAATGAATACAAAAATATTTTTGATTTCAATTTTATTAACAGTTACCACCCTTTCATCTGCACAAGAGAAAATTTATTTAACTGATGTAGAGAAAGTAAAAGAGTATTTATCCTTAAATGATGCTCAATACAATTCAATCAAAAAAAATGTAACGGAAATTGAATTAATACTTGATGAAGATAAAAAGATAATTGAAGAGTTAAAAATCAGAGTAATGAATGATGATGAGCCTGGTTTCTTTGAAAAGATAAAAGTCAAAAGAGGAAGAGATGACAGAGTATCAAAGATAAAAGAGCTGAAGAAAATAATTGAGCGGCAATTGAATGATGATCAGAAAGAAAAATACAAGAATGTTATAAAACCAGAATTACACGGACTGAAAAAAGAAGAAATTTTCGGTCCTGAGAAATAAATTATTTTGAAATGATAATTGCCAGATAATGAAAAAAGACATAACTAAATATTTTATAATCATTACTGTATTGTTCTCTGCAATGCAGAGTTTATATAGTCAAACAATAGATGAAAGTGTTAATAAAAGTAAAGACGGATTTTATCCTGTTCCTGTCTTGTTTTATTTACCCAATACTGGTTATGCTTTCGGAGCAGCATTTCTGTATTACAATAATCCTAATCCAGATAATCCTGAACGGTTTCCGGATATCGTTGGCGGCTATGGCACTTATTCAACTAAAAAACAAATTCAGGCAAGCATAAGAGTAAATCGATTTTTTGGAGATAATGATTATCGTTTCGACCTTGAAGCATCATATTATTATTCGCCTGATGAATTTTGGGGAATTGGACCAGACCCTGATACAAAAGTGAAAGAGGATGTTATTTACAATCAATATAGAATTAAAGTGGATTTTCTCTTTTCCAAAATAAAAAACATCTACATCGGTCCCTACTTCTGGTTTGAAAAATTCGGACTTGCTGAATATGATCCGAACGGAGTAATAGCTAAAGGAAATTTGCTTGGATCGTTAGGAGTAACCACATCAAGTTTGGGTTTAGAAATAATTTATGATACGCGCGATAGTTTATTCTTCCCTACTGAAGGAATTTTTGCTGATATGAAAGGTCTCTACTTCAATAAGATGGTTGGCAGCGATGTTAATTTTTTCAAGTTTGATCTCGATGTTCGTTATTACATTGGAATAACAAACGGACAAGTATTAGCTCTCAATACTTTATTTAACAGCACTGCAGGAGATGTCCCAATCCAAATGCTTCCAAAACTTGGCAATCATCAAATGATGCGTGGCTACCCGATGGGAAAATATCTCGATAAAAACTTATGGGCTGTTCAGGCAGAATACAGAAGACCTTTATTCTGGAGGATAGGTGCATCCGCATTTGTTGGAGTCGGTCAGGTCTTTCCGGAGATTTCTGAATTCAGTTTAGAAGATTTAAAAATAGCAGGCGGAATAGGATTGAGATATCTGCTTGATAGAGAACAACATCTGAATGTTAGGTTAGACATCGCTCAATCTCGTGAAGGAACTTATGTGTATTTCACCATTCAGGAAGCGTTTTAAGAAAATGAAAAAAAACTTTCTGATAAAAGAAAATATTAATAATGATGAAACAAAGAAGTAAAAGTAATACGACGAAAATTGATTTTGGAATTATCGCTGCAGGCGAAGGATCAAGGTTAAAAGCAGAAGGAATTCAAATATCTAAACCAATGATTCCAATTAACGGAAAACCATTAATTGAATGGATTATTATGCCAGCTTTAAACAGTGGAGTTGAAAAGATAAACTGTATTATAAATGAAGAGTCAAATGATCTTAAAGCATATCTTAATAAATATACTTACTCGCATAAAATTAATTTACTAGTTAAAAATACCAAGAGCTCGTTCCACAGTTTAAAAGAGATATCACAGCATCTTACACCTCCTTTTTTGATTTCTACAACAGATTCAATCTTCAAGGAAGATGAATTCATATCTTTCATGGAGTTTGGTATAAATGTTTCAAATGCTGATGTGGTTGTAGCTTCAACAAATTTTATTGATGATGAAAAACCTCTTTATATAAATCTTAATGAAGACGGATATGTTATTGATTTTTATGACTCTGCAAAAGATTATGAATTTGTTACAGGCGGATTATATCTGTTTAAAAGAGAAATAAAAAAAGAAATTAAAGAGGCAATGGAATCTGATACAAAACGTTTGAGGAATTTTTTACGCTTTTTGATTAGAAAAGAATTCAGAATTCAGGCTTATCGTTTTTCAAAAATTATTGATGTTGATCATATATCAGATATTGAAGCTGCTGAATCGTTTTTGAATGAGGTCAGAGAATGAATTATACTGAATTAAAAATATTTTCTAAAGAATCATTTAAAAACAAAATAAGATTATTACAGAATTATACTTTGTTGGTGATTGATATAATTAAAATGATTCCAACAGTAAGAAAGAATAGAGATGTGGTTTTAAACGAAATGTATATGATAGGCACAAAAGCCCTTGTTCTTGTTGCGCTTGGAGGACTTTTTTCAGGAGTGGTTTTAGCAATTGAATCTGGTCATAACCTTGAAAAGTTTGGTGCAACTCTGCTTATAAGCCGAACAATTTCATTAGGAATGGTAAGAGAGCTTGGACCTGTAATTACCGGCCTTTTACTCGCTGCCCGCACAAGTGCCAAGAACGCATCTGAAATCGGAGCTATGCAATTAAGTGAACAGATTGATGCGTTGAGTGCGTTTGGCTTAAATCCTGCTGAAAAACTTATTGTTCCGCGGGTAGTTGCTGCATTAATTATGTTTCTCCCTCTGACAATGATCGCAGATATGGCAGGGATCCTTGGCGGAATGTTTGTTACAAATACTACTTTCCATATTGATCTTTCTTATTTCTGGGATACTGCAATTAATGTTCTTCAATTCAAAGATATTTTTGTCGGCATAATAAAACCAATATTCTTTTCTTTTTTCATCGCAAGTATCGGATGTTATTACGGTCTAATAACAAAAGGCGGAACAACTGATCTCGGAAAAAAATCAATTAATGCAGTAGTTACATCATCTATAGTTGTGCTGTTCCTGGATTTCATTTTTACAAAAGTTGTATGGGAGGTTATGTGAATATAATTGAGTTAAAAAATATTTCACTTAAATATGAAGACAAAATAATACTTGATGATATTTCAATGACAATACAGAATAATAGTGTGCATGTAATACTTGGTCCAAGCGGCGCAGGAAAAAGCACTATTCTAAAAGTAATTTTAGGTTTGTTACAGGTAGATGATGGAAAAGTAATTATTGATGAGAAAGATATTAACTCATTAAATGAACAGCAAGTATTAAACCTAAGAAGAAAAATGGGATTTGTTTTTCAAGGCAATGCGCTTTTTGATTCGCTTACGGTTGCAGAAAATACAGCATACTTCCTTTCTTATTTTACAAATAAAAATGAAGAACAAATAAATCAAAAGGTTAAAGAAATTTTATCTTTTGTTAATCTAAATGGATCAGAAGATTTGTATCCTGATGAACTAAGCGGCGGTATGAAAAAGCGTTTGGCAATTGCTCGTGCATTGGCAACTGATCCGCAGATAATTTTATTTGATGAGCCTACAACCGGATTGGATCCTATCAACTCTAAAGCAATTCTGAATCTTATTAAAAAATTACAAGGCGCTGGAACTACATCCGTAATTGTTACTCACATACTTAATGATGCAATCATGATAGGCGATACTTTAACTGTGATCAATGAAGGAAAAATTGTTATCTCCGGAAGTGTCAAAGAAATACTTAAATCAAGTGATAGATTTATAAAAGATTTCTTTTACGAAATTAATGACAATATGTTTTTATCAAACAAAATTAAATCAGAATGTTATGAGAGAGTATAAACAAAAGGCTGATAATCTCAAGGTTGGTTTTACGGTTTTCGTTGGAATTGTAATCCTATTGATTTTCACTGTTTTGATCGGCACTAATGATTTTGTCTTTTCCAAAACATATAACCTTTATATCAAGCTGGATAATACTGCAGGCTTGGTTAACGGTGCTCCGGTTACATTGGGTGGTTATAAGATTGGTGAAATTGAAGCAATCGAGTTTGTTACTGTAAATTCTAAAGCTGAGATAAGAATTAAGTTAAAAGTTAAGTCTGAATATAAAGATCAGATAAGGATGGATTCGAAAGCCCGGATTACAAGCATCGGAATTCTCGGTGATAAATTTATTGATATAAAAATCGGTAGCCCGGATGAAAAAGTTATTCCCGAGAATTCATTTATAGAAGAAGAACAAGTTCTATCAATTGACAACATTTCAAAAAATATTGAGCCGGGTATTGAGAATCTTAATAAAGCTTTAGAGAACATAAAAGATATAACAGAAACAATCGCTAAAGGTGAGGGCACAGTTGGTAAGCTGATTAATAATTCAAACACAATAGACAGATTGAATTTGATATTGGATAAAATTGATATCACGCTTACATCACTTCAAAACGGAAATGGTTCTCTAAATAAATTATTAACAGATGATGAATTGTATAACAATCTTTCTGCATCTATCAATGAATTAAAATTATTCGGCGAAAACTTAAATGATGGAAAAGGATCATTAGGGAAATTGTTAACAAACGATTCCTTATACAATAATATTAATAGTTCTGCCGATCATTTAAATATGATACTTCAATCAGCGAGACAAGATAGCACAATTATCAATGGATTATTAAACGATAAAAGTTTGTATATGAATTTAAGTGAATTGATTATTGATATGAATAAACTCATAAATGATATAAAAGAAAATCCGGACAGATATATAAATGTGTCAGTTTTTTAGTTGTTAAAAATTCAAACAAAGGATCTTTAAGAATTTATGGTTTACAGTTACAAAATAAATAGCACTTATCAACCAGGGCATAAGAAAATTATGAAACTAGAATTTGCAGGTGTAAAAAGGAAGGAACTTTATTCACCTAACCATATTACAAACGATTATTTAATACTGAATAAAACCGCTGAAGTATTAAAAATGTTAGGACATAAAGTTACTATCTATGATGAATCCTTTATTGAAACTTACGGAATTGAAGAGGATTATATTTTCTCTATGGCACAAGGTTTAGCAGGACTATTGAAGCTTAAAGAATTAGAAGCAGAAGGAAAGTTTATTATAAACTCTCCAACTGCTGCATTAAACTCATATAGAACTACGATGATAAAGAGGTTAACGAATAATAAAATTCCTTTTCCCAAAAGCATACTTATAAATGATAAAAATATTTCTGAAGATTATTTCAGTTTATTTAAAGCAAAGAAATTGTGGCTTAAACGAGGTGATGTTCATGCTGAACATAAAGAGGATGTAACACTTATTTATTCGAAGGAAGAACTTAAAACAACACTATTTGAATTTGCAAAACGAGGAATTAAAAACGCAATTATACAGGAGCATTTGCCTGGAGACACAATAAAATTTTATGGAATTTCAGAAGCGGATTATTTCTATTGGTATTACTTGAACGGAAATAATCACATTCCATTCGAGATCGATAAATTAAAAAAATTA
>JAVEUY010000195.1:0-5931 GCA_034005315.1 Ignavibacteriaceae bacterium
CGATTAAACTAATTTTAATTTGATTAAATTGTTTAATTGGTTATAATACCTCGAAACATAGTTCCGAGTAACAGATATATATTTTATAATGGTTTTTTATGCTGACTAATGGAAATATATTAAAACAAAAAATAGATGCTCTCTGGCTTAAGTTCTTTGCTGGTGGAATAGCTAATCCGCTTACAGCTATTGAACAAATGTCTTATCTGATCTTCTTAAAACGACTTGAGGATAATGACAATTCAAATGCTGCTATTGCTAAAAGACGTAATGAAAAATTCACTTCTCTGTTTAAGGGAAATGAGAATTGCCGATGGTCGCATTGGTCACAGTTGCCAGGTGACCAGATGATAAAGCACGTTCGTGATAATGTGTTTGAGTTCCTGAGAAATCTTGGCGGTGAGACAAGTACATTTACTCAGCATATGCAAGATGCATATTTCATTATTCCGAAAGCATCATTGCTGCAGGAAGCTGTCAACATCATAGAAGACTTACAAATTAGTGAACAGAACGTTGATGTGCAGGGTGATATATACGAATATTTATTAAGCCGTATTTCACAGTCTGGTCGTAACGGACAGTTCAGAACGCCAAGACATATTATCCGAATGATGGTTAAACTTGTTGATCCGAAAATTAAAGACAGGGTTTGCGATCCTGCATGCGGAACATCTGGTTTTTTATTCAATACTTATATGCACATACTCGAGCAGAATACAAGCAAAGATGTTCTTGAATATGATGAAGAAGGAATGCCGCATCATCTGATTGGTGATAAAATAACGGATAAAAAACTTTTTAAGTTTCTTAAGACTCACGCACTAACCGGTTACGATTTCGATTCCACAATGACACGTATCGGTGCAATGAACCTGATGCTTCACGGAATTGATAATCCTAATATCAAATACACCGATACACTTTCTAAATCATATAATGAAAAAGAGCTTTACGATATCGTTCTTGCAAATCCACCATTTAAAGGTTCGATAGATGAGAGTGATGTTAACCAGAGGTTTAAAATAAAAACTAAAAAGACAGAACTGCTTTTTGTTGAACTGATTTATGATCTGCTTGTAACCGGAGGAAAAGCAGCAGTTATTGTTCCGGATGGAGTTTTATTTGGAACAAGCAAAGCACATATTGATGTCCGTAAAATTCTTATTGATAACTGCAAGCTTGAGGGAATTATTTCAATGCCTTCGGGTGTGTTTAAACCGTATGCCGGAGTTTCTACTGCTGTTGTTGTTTTTCAGAAAGGCGGAATAACAGATAAGGTCTGGTTCTATGATATGGAAGCAGATGGTTATACTCTGGATGATAAAAGAAATAAAACAGATAAGAATGATATTCCGGATATTGTTGAGCATTGGAATGTAGGTCGAATCTCCGATTCGACATATAAGAGCAATAAAAAGTCACGAAACGGAGTTTCGCGTTACAAAAAGGCGATTATGGTTAATGTTAAGGAGATTAGAGAGAGCAAATACGACCTCTCAATTTCCCGTTACAAACCTATTGAATATGAAGAAGTTAAATATGAAAAGCCTGATGTAATAATGGAAAAGGTTTTGAAGTATGAAAATGAAATTGAATCAGAGATAAAACAAATAAAAAAGATACTCAAAGATGGCTAAAAGAAAAATTAAAGTTCAGCAAAAGGATAACTATTCAAGCCTTGTAGCTGATTTGAGCGGAATTCTTGAATCTGCCAGAAAATATTCTGCACGCTCAATCAATGCAATATTAACAGCTGCCTATTGGCTCATCGGTTTCAGAGTTTCAGAATACGAGTTGAAAGGATTAGACAGAGCAGATTATTACGGCGATAAACTGATTGAAAAAATTTCCAAAGATCTTTCTAAAAAATTCGGTAAGGGATTCAGCAAAAGGAATATATTTTTGATGAGGAGTTTCTATTTAACTTATTCTGACATTTCCCGGACATCGTCTGGAAAATCTTTTGCAGTGGAAAACATTCGCCTAACACTGTCTGGCAAATCTCATATAAATAAGATATCGCAGACACTGTCTGCACAATCTAATCTAAATCGAAATTCAAAAAAGATATTGCAGACACCGTCTGCACAATCTTTTTTTGCTGAATTTTCAGAGTTGTTCCCGCTTCCCTGGTCTCATTATGTTCGCCTTCTTTCTGTGAAGAATGAACAGGCACAGAAACTGCTTTTGAAGAGAATGAAAATTGATGAATAATTTACCATCCAACTGGCAAGTTAAATCTTTGGGGGGAGTTCTAGCTTCTCTTGAATCTGGTGGACGACCAAAGGGTGGAGGGTTGTCTGCTGGTGATATTCCAAGTTTGGGTGCTGAACATTTGAATGATCAAGGAAGATTTAAATTTGATTCGATGAAATTTGTTCCGAAAGATTATTTCAATTCGATGCAGAGGGGTATAGTAAATATAAATGATATTCTTGTTGTTAAAGATGGTGCAACGACAGGTAAGGTTTCTTTGGTTAAAAATGATTTTCCTTTTGAACAAGCTGCAATCAATGAACATTTATTTTTAATACGAACAAATAGAGAAATACTGCATCCATTTTTTGCTTTTTACTTTTTGTATTCATCTGTTGGCAACTCACAGATTATGACTGATTTTAGAGGAAGTGCTCAAGGTGGTATATCGAGAGAATTTGTTAATAAAGTTAAAATCCCACTCCCTCCACTCCCAATCCAAAAACAAATTGCTGAGATACTTGAGAAAGCAGATCAGGCAAAACAAAAGCGCAAAGAAGCAAACAAGCTAACAGATGAATTTCTGCAGTCTGTATTTATAGAAATGTTTGGCGACCCGGTGAAAAATCCGAAAGGTTGGGAGGTTGGAAAGCTTGATAAGATTTGTATTATAAATCCGAGATCATCTGAGCTAAATTTTGTTTCAAATAATCTCAAAGTTACGTTTGTACCAATGGCTGCTGTTTCCGAGGCAGAAGGTAAAATAGATAGGTATGAAGCGAAAGAAATTGGTGAAGTGAAGAGTGGTTTTACTTACTTTAAAGAAGATGATATTCTTTTTGCTAAAATTACCCCTTGTATGGAAAATGGTAAATGTGCTATTGCAAAAAACTTATTAAATGGAATCGGTTTTGGTTCTACAGAATTTCATGTTATTAGACCTAACAATACTTTATTAAAGAATTATATACATTTTACTTTTAGAAATCCGCTGGTAAGAAAAGAAGCTGCAAGGCATTTCACTGGATCAGCGGGACAACAAAGAGTTCCAACTCATTACATCCAAAACTTTTTAATTCCAATTCCTCCTGTTTCCTTGCAACAACAATTTGCAGAGATTGTAAATAAAACAGAAGCATTAAAAAAGAAACAAAAACAATCAGAGCAGGAGCTGGAAAATCTTTTTCAAAGCTTAATGCAAAAAGCTTTTAAGGGTGAGTTGGTGAGTTAAGTCTCTTAAAAATCATTTAATAAATATAAGTCCATTTTATGCCGATGATTTAACCAAAGAAGAAGTAACAATATCTTCAACTCATTCATCATCTTTATATTTATTTTAATTTTCTTTTATTCTTTTTTTAATTTGTTTAAGTTTATCATACAATTAACAAGATAAATTAATTATGGTGATGAAATGAAAAGTATTTCAATATTTGTTCTTTTGTTGCTTTATCCTCTTGTTCTTTTACCTCAAAATAATAAAACTACTTACAGAGATATTTCACCGGATGGAAAAACTGTTTCTACTTATATACCTGGTGAAAATTCTTTAGCCGGTCAGGTAATTACTTTAACAGATGATATTCCCTATGGATTAACTCCGGATTGGATTTCAACTTTGGAAAGACAAATTGGTGGTATTGCCTGGGGCGATTATGATGATGATGGTGACCTTGATTTAGCTACAGGATGTTACTTCAGTAATTCATTTCCGCCTATTCCTGAGTATGAAGTATTAATCTACAGAAATGATAACGGAGTTTTAACAACAACACCAGCGTGGATTTCAACAGATATGAGATCAACTACTGATTTAAAGTTTGCTGATATTAATGGTGATGATAAACCTGAATTAATTGCAGCTAACGGCGATCAATCACTTGTTTCATCAGTAATTTATTTTAACGGAGAAAGCGGTTTGAGTAATTCACCGGGATGGATTTCACAGGATAACAACTGGACTGTCGGTGAAGCTCTTTGTGATATTGATGATGATGGTGATCTTGATCTTGTTTTTGGTAATCAGGGAAACACTGTTAACCCGACAAAACCTATTTGCATTTTTTACAACAATGGCGGAACATTTTCAACAACTCCCAACTGGCTTTCGGCAGATGCAATGATTACTAACTCTGTTGCTTTGGGCGATTTGGATAATCAGCAATTAAAATATAAATATCTTGAATACTATGGTGATGATATCAAGTATACTTTTCCGCTTCCTTTATTTCCGATTTATTCTATTGATACTGTCTTAGTAGATGATCAGCCTTATGATGCATATTGCTACGATGCAGTAAGCGGGTGGATTTCTTTAGGTACCAAACCTCAGTCGGGTATGACTGTTAAAATTTCTTACCGCTATATTGCAAAAGGAGATCTTGCTGCATCAAAATGGGTAAACTATGAAAGCGGTGTTTACTTTAATAATAATGGTGTGATAAATACTTTACCGGGCTGGACTGTAGGCAACACACAAAGTCAAAAAGGTATTGCCTGGGAAGACTTTGACAGAGATGGTTATCAGGACCTTGCAATTTCCGGAAGCGGCACTCAGGCTGTTATTTATAAAAATGTAAACGGAGTTTTAACCGGTCCTGTATGGATATCAAATTCTCCAACAACTTCTGCACAGGAATTAATAACCGGCGATGTTGATGGTGACGGTTATCCTGAAATTGCTATTGTTCATTTCGGCGGAGGCAGAGTAGAAATTTTTAAGAACAGAAATGGTGTTTTGGATACTGATCCTACGTGGACTTATGTTGCCGGATCATCTGCTACTGCTATTGCGTTCGGAGATGTTAATGGTGATGGTGCGCTTGATTTAGCTGTCGGAACAGCAAGAGTACCGGTGGTTGTTTTTATAAATCAAAATTCAATTCCGGTTGAACTGATTTCTTTCACTGCATCAGCAGCAGGAAATAATGTTCTGTTAAACTGGAACACTGCAACAGAAACAAACAATTCAGGATTTGAAATTCAGAGAAAAAAATCAGGAGACAGAGGTCATGATTCAGAATGGAAGGAATTAAGTTTTGTTCCGGGATTTGGAACATCCACAGAAAAGCATTTTTATTCTTACACTGATGAAAATACGGTTTCAGGGAAATATCAATACAGACTTAAACAAATTGATTTTGACGGGAGTTATAAATATTCCCGAATAACAGAAATAGAAATTAATACACCTGCAAATTTTTCATTAGAACAAAACTATCCTAATCCATTTAATCCATCTACAAAAATCAGATATCACATATCCGGTGGTTCGCACATTACACTTAAGATTTTTGATATACTTGGAAATGAAGTTGCTGTACTTGCTGATGAATTCAGAAATGCCGGAAGTTATGAAGTAAATTTTCAATCTATAACCGGCAGTCATCATCTATCAAGCGGAGTATATTTCTATCAACTTAAAGCTGTTGATCCCGAATCAAATTCGGGAAAGGTTTTGATTGAAACAAAGAAAATGATACTGATAGAATAGGTTATTGAATCTTTCATCCGGAAGTCCCCTGTCATAAAAACTGACCGGGGATTTTTTATTTTATCCCGCTGATAAAAGACAAAGTCTTTTAAGAAAACTTAAATATATTTTTATCCGATATAACTGCTGATTAATGAAGCTACATTCATTTAAATAACCTAAGCCGCACAAAAAATTAATGTATCTTAGTATAAACAATAAAATAAATTTTGGAGTCTGTTGTGAAAAAACTTTTTCTT
>JAVEUY010000196.1:0-5910 GCA_034005315.1 Ignavibacteriaceae bacterium
TCATTATCAGAAAAACCTAACCACCAGTAATGATCTAAATCTTGAATTTCCCATAACCACTTTTTTTCTTTAATTGAGAAATATTTTAAACGTGTAGGATCATTATCTAAGGTTGCGACTACTATGTAGTCTTCATCATGGCTAACCGTCATATAGGCTATCCAAACACGATCTCCCAAATATGCCAAAATAGAACGTTTACCGTCAACAAGGTTCCACCTATAAATTGTTCCTCCTTTGATATCATCTGAAACGGGCTCTGCAATTATCTCTGAACGTCTATTCAGAATATGTAAAAAACTCAGATGATTAGAATTCATATCTGCTCTTAATGAATCTGAGTTGTATATTGATTTATCATTATGTGTTAATTTATTTTTACATACACTTGGGTAATGACCTACGAAAGATCCATCGTACACATCCCCAACCACAATGAACAAAATAAAAAATATAGCATAAAGCATTATTGTTCTCCATCTTTCAGATATAACATTTATCTTGGAACTGTATATATACCTTGTCCGCCAATTATTTGGTTTACTATTACTTCATCAACTAAGATGTGCATAAAAGGATTTGTTACTAAACTAAAATGGTCGTAGTGAAAATTAACGTTTCCTGGTTCATTCATTATATGAATTTCATCGAAGCGTAAATCATTTACTTTCCAATCTCTGAATCTTGACAAAATACCGGTAGCTGAATTATCATGAGGATAAAGCTTAGCATGAAGTTCCTGCAATTTCTGCAAAAGTTCTGGAGTTACACTACCCTTCTTATATTCTTCCAAACCATACTTAAGTAATTCTTTTTCACTTTCAGTCAAACCATAAGTTTTTTCTGCTAAGCTTCCGCCATCTTTGTAAACATAATTAGTAAGTTCAGCTGCCCAAAAAGAAACACTTGAAGAAAGCGCGCCGTTCGCAAAACCTTCGATAAAACTACCTCCCATCACATCGCTTACAAATCCTCCTATGAAGCCACCTGATACTGTTCTACTTATAAATTGTCCCGTTGTTGAAAGGTTACCTGCACCAAGACTAAACGCTCCTCCCAGCGTTCCTGCAAGTGAACCAGCTAAAAATCCACGACCAACATTTTGCCCTTGTACTAAATTGCTAAACGCTCCAGATGTACCACCTCCTATACCGCTGGAGATTACAGTACTAAGTCCTTGCGATAAACCAATATTATGACCAAGCAATGAAGCCCAAGCAGCAGTTTGGTAACCAACCAATGATGAGGCAGCTCCAAGCAAACCACTACCTAATGCTTCCCAACCCCAATTGTGCTGGATTATACCGTGACTTACATATCCTGTAACAAATCCAACTATGGCGGGAATCAACCAAAATAATCTTCCGTCTTTGTCTACTAAGATTATCGGATTATTTCCTGCATAACTGAAAGGAGAGAAATTCTGTCCACTCGGATCCACAGCATAAAAAATTCCAAGCTCGTCATCATACAATCTCGCTCTAAAGTTATATAAGCCAAACTCGCTGTCAAATTCTTGTCCTGTAAATCTGTAAACTACATCTCCATTAATTGATGAGCGCATTAAACTGCCAAATGGACTGTAGTCATAAGTGGAGTATTGACTTCCTGGGCTTCTAAATAATAATCGTGTACTTCCTAAATGGTCCTTCATTAGAAAATAAGTCGCAGTAGCGTCTTTTCCCGAAGGGATGCATTCGCAAAATGCAATCAACCCGGTTGGTCCGTAAATGTAAATTTTATCATTCAATACTGAGTTTAAATTTATCTTCTCTATAATTGGGTAGTCATTATTTCCGCGTACGTAAACAGAATTGTTATTTGTCGTTCCTTGCTTTTCGTTTTTCAATATACGCTCATTGTCTGCAGAATACTGAAATGACATCATCTTGTTAGGTGAACCAGAAACCGTTATACTCTTTGTCATCTGTGTAAATGGGTCATAAACTATCGGGTCTAATTCTTTAGGAAATGAAGAAGTAATATTTCCGTTTGCATCATAAACGTAATCTTCAGCACTGCCTCCGGTATTCTTCAATTTATTTGTTCCATTATAATAATTGTAAGTATAATTAATGCCGCCTTTATTAATACTTATAATGTTTCCGTTAAGATCGTAACTGATGTTGGAAATATCGTAAAGGTTCAGTGCAGTTAAATTATTATCAGCAAAACCAAAGTAATTTTTTATTTCATTTAGTATCATTCTTTAGAAATTCCAGTTAATTATTTTAGGAATAAAAATAATTTAATCCTTTCATAGTCTTTCAGCTATTAAATAAATTCAGCAAACTAATTTTTGATTCAATAATTAACATTAATCCTCAAGCGTACTGATATTACCTGGATCCTGACCAAGTGCCTGAGCCTTTAATACTCTTCTCATAATTTTTCCGCTTCTGGTTTTGGGTAATGAATCAACTATTTCAATATTCTCCGGTTTTGCAATTGGTCCTACTTCGTGTCCAACGTGCTGTCTCAGTTCTTCAATAAGTTTATCAGATTTTTCATATCCGGTTTTTAAAAGTACATAACAATGTATAGCATGACCTTTAACACTGTGGGGCAATCCGATTGCTGCGGCTTCTGCAACAGCCGGATGACTTACAAGCGCACTTTCAATTTCTGCAGTACCTAAGCGGTAACCGGAAACTTTTATCACATCATCAACTCTGCCGATTACCCAATAGTAACCATCTTCATCTCTTCTTGCTGAATCCCCTGTTAAATACATTCCGGGGAAACGGCTCCAGTATTGCTGAATGTATCTTTCGGGATCATTCCAAATTGTTCTTAACATTGCAGGCCAGGGATTTTTAATAACCAGATATCCTTCTTCGTTATCCTCTGCGGGTTTTCCTTTTTCATCAACAATATCCATAATTAAACCAGGGAAAGGCTTAGTGCCTGATCCGGGTTTTAAAGGAGTGCAAGGCAACGGAGTAATCATAAACATACCTGTTTCTGTCTGCCACCATGTATCCATAATTGGCGTTTTCTCTTTTCCTATTACCCGATAATACCATCTCCAGGCTTCGGGATTTATCGGCTCTCCAACACTGCCAAGTAAACGCAATGAAGAAAGATTAAATCTGTTCGGCCAGGCATCGCCGTATCTCATTAAACCCCTGATTGCTGTAGGTGCAGTGTATAAAATATTTATTCCATATTTTTCAATCATCTGCCACCAGCGATGCGGATAAGGATACGTTGGTGCACCTTCATACATAAAAGAAGTTGCTCCGTTCAGAAGAGGACCATAAACAATATAGCTATGACCGGTAACCCAGCCCGGATCTGCTGCACACCAGTATCTGTCTTCTTCGTGAATATCAAAAACATATTTTAAAGTGGAATATACACCTACCATATATCCGCCGTGTGTATGCACAATAGCTTTTGGTTTTCCCGTTGTTCCGGAAGTGTAAAGTAAGTAAAGAGGATCTTCTGCATCAACTATTTCAAGACATTCTGAACTGTTTGCAATCGGAAGATTTACTAATTCGTGGTACCACATATCTCTTCCGGATTCCATATTTATCTGATGACCGGTTCTTTTAACTACAAGAACACTTTCAACTGTAGCAGCTCTTTGAAGGGCTTCATCAGCAATCTTTTTAAGTTCAACAATTTTGCCTCTTTGTTTTGCACCGTCAGCAACAATTAAAACTTTCGATTTACTGTCTTCCAGTCTTTCGTGAAGTGATTCAACTGAAAAGCCGCCGTAAACAACTGAATGAATTGCACCAATTCTTGCACAAGCTAACATTCCAATCATTAACTCGGGAATTCTACCCATATACAAAGTAACTCTATCGCCTTTTCTTACGCCAAGACTTTTTAATACATTAGCAAAACGGCAGGTTTCTCTGTGCAGTTTAAAATATGAATATGATCTGAACTCACCATCTTCGCCTTCCCAAATAAGTGCAAGTTTATTTCTTCTTGGAGTCTGTATATGAACATCAAGACAGTTATAAGCAATATTAGTCTTTCCGTTAACAAACCATTTATAAAACGGTTTTTTTGAATCATCAAGAACTTTATCCCACTTTTTAAACCAGTGAAGATTATTTGCTTCATTTTCCCAAAATGCCAATGGATCTTCTTCTGCTGACTTATAAATACTTTCGCATTTTGCATAAGCACGATCCAGTATTTCTTTATCCGGATAATACACTTCACCGGTTAATTTCTTTCCAGACATACATTCTCCTTGAATTATTAGTTCGTGTTAAAATTGTGAAAGGAAATTAAAAGTAGTTTGGATTATAATCAATAATAATTTTGACTAATTATTTTTTTCTTTTTTTCTTAATTGAGGCGAAGAGTGATACACAAATACAATAATAATATCATCCTTCGACTTCACTCAGGATAACAGAGGAAAAAGATAAACTACAAATACAGTGTCACATTGAGCTTGTCGAAATGTGACACTAAAAGCTGATAACAAAATATTAAAAGGGGAAATCATACCTCGACTTCGCTCGGTATGACAAGAGAAGAGTTTGCTATCATCCAGTGTTTAACAAAGTAAGATAAAGAGAGATGTATTCTTGCCTAAATTAAAAATAGCAACAATTACTCCCGGCTTCGATAAACTCAGCCTGACAGACAATCGTCACTCTAAGTCAGCCTGAAGCGGATCGAAGTGTGATACACAAATACAATAATAATATCATCCTTCGATTACGCTAAGGATGACAGACAAATTAATCAGAATTATAAAAATTAAACTTAAATAAAAAATGTAGAGACAGGGCTTGCCCTGTCCGTTACAAACCACTATTATAAATGACTTTCAACAAACTCCAAAACGTTATTTAATCTTTCCTGCGCTTGTGTTTTTAAATCCTTACAATTATTTCTCATATCAGAATTAAACTTATCATCCTTAATATCTTTAAGATTTGTAAGCACATTATAAATCCCGCCAAACACTCCGGTAAAAGCGCTTTGTGCTCCAACTCCAACATCAGTAATTGAGTTTGGATTACCATATTTTGCAACTACTTCAGCAATCTCAATTATCTGATAACTTAATTGTGCTGTATTTAACGGAACAAGCACTGCGTGTTTTAATCCATTCTGCATAGCTTCTTCACGTATTTTCTTTTCATCAGCAGTTTTATTTGGTAAACGCTTTGCAGTCATAAAATCATTATAAGCATTTGTATCGGCATCAACAGCTTTTATTAAAGCATTTTTTATTTCCTGACATTTATCTGCGGCTCCATTGAGTATATTATCTGTTTCGGAACTGCTGCCGCGTTTATTTGCAGTAAGATTAGCAACCATAGATGATAAAGCTGCACCGAGTGCACCTGCTAATGCTGCAACTGAACCGCCTCCGGGAGCAGGTGTTTCTCTTGATACTTCATCTGTAAAATCTGTCAGTTTCATTTCAACTAAAGCTGTATCAGGATTCTTTGGTAATCCTAAAACTCTTTCTTCGATATTAAACTCTGATACATCGTTTAATCCAAGTGATTGAACTGCAGTATTTAAAATATCTGTTACCGGAACACCGATTGAACGATGCTGTTTTCTTAAATAATACTTTCCTGTTTCAAGTAAAGCGGGATAAGGAACCATTCCGACAATTTCACTGCCTGTAACGCGCAAACCTCTTTCAGCAGCAAGTTTTTCTGTTGCATCAAAAACATCGTGCATTGAAGTAATTTTATAATTAGTAAGATTTATTGATATCTGTGCACGGTCAAATTTATTTACCATCCAGCCGATTGCTTTGCAATGTTTAAATAAACCCGGAATCTTAACAGATTGTCCTTCAGGTTTTGATGAATCAATTCCGTTTAGTTCTAACAGCTCAATAAGATCATAATTATGCAAATCCTCACAATGCTTTACAGTCTCAGCAAAAGTTTTTCCGATAAAATCACAACT
>JAVEUY010000197.1:0-5894 GCA_034005315.1 Ignavibacteriaceae bacterium
TATAATATGTCTGTAAGGGCAACAGCAAATTATTTTTTACAGGTTAATTTTCCCGATCAGGGCGGAGTGTTTAATACAATAATTACGAACTCAGATTATATTTCAGCAGTAAATAATTCAAATCAGATTTATGATTTTTCTTTTATTATTTACAATGATACCGGTTCGGGATTGATTGCAATAAATAATAATTATTCAGTTTTATTTGACAAAGCAGGTCAGCAATACTGGAACAATGCCGGGATATTAAATAATGTTGTAGTTTACGGAGATACAAGTTATTCAATACCTGATATTAGTTCAGAAACATTTGCATATCCGACTCCGGTTAGAAGATCATCACGCAGTAATCTTAAAATTGTTTTTCAGGATAAAGCTGATGTAAGCAAAGAAGTAAATGTAAATATTTATTCGGCTGGTTTAAGTCTGTATTTTGAAGGCAGTAAAAATATTATATCCTCTTACTTAAAGGATGATAAACAATATTGTGAAATACTTTTAACTGCTGATGAGATTAAGTTCCCTACAGGTGTTTATTTTTATGTTATTAAATCCGGAACAAAAGTTCATAAAGGAAAAATGGTAATCTTCAATGATTAGTTATTCTCTTGAAGCACAGCAGTTAAACAAATCATTCGGAAGAAGACTTATCTTTAATGATTTAAATATTAAATTTGATAAACCCGGTGTTTATGGAATTTCCGGTCCAAACGGATCAGGCAAATCAACTCTGGTTAAAATTATTGCCGGAATTTTAAGTGCTTCAAAAGGTAAAATAATTCATCTGCTTGATGGTAAAACAATAGCCGAAGAAAATCTTCATAATCATATTGGGTTTGTTTCTCCGTATCTTGTTTTATATGAAGAGTTTTCAACTTTAGAAAATTTTAAAATCTTTGCTGATATACGCGGAATAGAATTTAACAAAGAGCGTGTTGATTATTTATTAAATAAATTTCTTTTGTATAAAAGAAAAGATGATCTCTTAAAAACATATTCATCCGGAATGAAACAACGTATGAAGTTTATATTTGCTTTAATGCATCTTCCGCAGTTGATAATTCTGGATGAACCAACTTCTAATCTGGATGAAGAGGGAAAGAATTCTGTTTATGAGATTGTAAGAGAAGAATCGAAAACCAATATTATCATTGTTGCATCTAATGAAAAAAATGATTTGGAATTATGCAGCGAAATTATACTGCTTGAAAAATATAAGAATTAAATGAACTCAAAATCATACAGCCTGTTTTTAAAAGACTTAAAATCTGAACTGAGAACACGTTATGCAATTAACGCTTTGGCGATGTTTATTATTGTTGCAATAAGCGTTATTTTGTTTTCGGTTGGTCAGGAAAAAATCAGCCCGGGTTTAACCGGCGGACTTTTCTGGGTTGTAATCTTCTTTACTGCAATGTCAGGTTTATCAAGAGCATTTGTTTCCGAAGAAGAAAGAGGAACAACATTGGCTCTTCAGTTAGTTGCATCTCCGACTACAGTTTTTTCAGGTAAGCTGATTTTTAATATTATTCTTGTCTTTGCAATGAACACTGTTATTGCAGTTCTCTATTCAGCTTTGTTTGAAGAATTTGTTATCAGGAACTTTTTATTGTTCTTAACATCTTTTGTGTTCGGCAATATTGGACTTGCAATTTCCTCAACAATCATTGCTGCAATAATTGCAAAAGCAGGTGCAAAAGGTACGCTTTATCCGGTGTTATCTTTTCCTATTTTATTACCTTTGATTTTAGCTTCAGTTCAATTAACATTGTTTGCTATTGATGGCATTTCCTTTGAAAGTGCTAAATTTGAATTAGCAATTGTTGTAAGTTATGATGTAATAATGCTCACAGCATCTTATATGTTATTTGATTTTATTTGGAAAGAATAAAGATTTTAATAAAAATTTAACCGAAAATATTTATGGTCTGGAAAATATTTTTATTTCTGTTACTCGCTTTTGTCTCTGTAGCTGGAATTTCATTTCCCATTGTAGAGAATCCGACAAAATGGTATGAATTTCCGTTAATCCCGGGATTAGAAGAAAATGCAAAGATTATTTTCTTTCATGTACCTACTGCCTGGCTAACAGTAATAGCTTTTTTGATGTCAACGCTTTATAGTTTTAAATATTTACGCAAAAAAGATCCTGATGATGATTTAAAATCTTATGCATCAGCTCAGCTTGGAATGATATTTTGTATTCTTGCTACAATAACAGGCTCAGTTTGGGCTAAATTTGCGTGGGGATCATTCTGGAACTGGGACCCGAGAGAAACAAGTATTTTCGCATTATTATTAATATATGGTGCATGGTTTGCGTTAAGATCATCTATTGAATCTGAAGAAAAACGTGCAACGCTTTCTGCCGTTTATTCTATGATTGCATTTTTAACCGTACCGTTTTTTATTTTTATTATGCCAAGAATTATGACCGGTTTACATCCCGGTTCTGCTGATGATTCTAATGCAGGTCCGGTTGTAGATTTTAAAATGAATGGAAATATGCTGTTGATTTTTTTCCTGTCGCTTATCGGATTTACAATCCTGTATTTCTGGATGTGGCGTGTAGGATATAAATCAATATTATTAAAAGATAAATTAGATAAACAATTAATCAGAGGTTAACTTTGGAAGAGTTTCTATCAAAAAATTCAATTTATATTGTAATGATTATTGTGCTTATTGTTTGGGCAGGAATATTCAGTTATATGATCAGCCTCGATAAAAGAATTAAAAAAGTAGAAAAAGAAATGTCAGGAGATAAAAATGAAAAGTAAATATATTTTTGGCGGACTTATTATTGTTCTGTTTCTCAGCATAATGGGTTATCTGTTTACGCAAAGTAATATTAAGTATGAAGATAATTTTGCCGCAGTTAAAACAACAGATAAAACAGTTAAAGCTACAGGAAGCTGGGTTAAAGAAAAAAGCTACGAAATGAACCGTGAACAAAATACATTTTCATTCTATATGTCAGATGCAAACGGTAATGAAATGAAAGTGATATTTGAAGGCGCAATGCCGAATAATTTTGAAACCGCTACCAGTGTTGTTGTAACCGGATCATACCGGAACGGATACTTTCACGCAAAGGATATTTTAACAAAATGTCCCAGCAAATACGAACAGCAAAATGTTCAGTCTTCAAGCTTGTAGAGCATAGAGTAAAGCGGTTGAATGGTGAAGTATAGATTAATTCTGAGTTCAGAAATTATTTAAACATAGCCCGTAGATCAGTTTTTGAGAATGCAAACATTTTAATCATTCTTAATCAAAAAAAATTATTAAGTAATATTGAACTTAATTACCTGTTAGAACAATTAGATTTATTATCAGGAAAAATCACAAGTTTTAGAAATCTATTAAAAAATTGAGCATTAGTGTTTTGGCATTTTTTCCTTGGCTCTCTGCCCCTTGTCCTTATCACTATGCTCTTAGCGAGGTTATATGATCGGTAGTATTTTTTTAAGTGCAGCTTTGGTATTCAGTGTTATTGCAATGGTAATGTATTTTTTATCATTCAGAGGATATAAAAATACTTTAAACTTTGCACGTTACAGTTATCATGGAATGGCAATATTTGTAATTGCAGCATCAGCCTATTTATGGTATGCAATTCTGACTCATCAATATCAGTATAAATATATTTTCAGTTACAGCAATAATTCACTTTCAACCGGTCTTCTGTTTTCATCTTTTTGGGGAGGGCAAGAAGGAAGCTTTATGCTGTGGCTTCTTCTGACATCAATAATCGGAATTATACTTCAGTCATATTCATCAAAAAGAGGTGATCTTGAACCGAGAGTGATGGCAGTATTCACGCTTGCTACATCTTTTCTTTTAGTGATGGTTTCTCCATGGTTTAAAAATCCTTTTGAGTATATATGGATGACACCAATATTTATTGATGCGAAAAGTATTAATCCTCAGTATTTCAATTTGTCTTTCCTGCAGAATTTTATCTTTACTGATCAGCAAAGCAATACAACATATATTCAGATGAGTAAAGAGCTTTATGCTTTATTATCGCAGTCAGGTGTATCAGTTAATCAGTTTATTGCAGATGGAAGGGGATTAAATCCGCAACTGCTTAATTACTGGATGCAGATTCATCCTCCGATGCTGTTTATCGGATTTGCTATGGCTACTGTTCCTTTTTCATTTGCAATCGCTGCATTGATGAAAAACGAATACAGGGAATGGGTCAGTCAATCGTTACCATGGATGCTTGCAGGAGTAGCAATTCTTGGTTTTGGAATTATGATTGGCGGCTACTGGGCTTATGAGATGCTTGGATGGGGCGGTTACTGGGCTTGGGATCCTGTCGAAAATTCAAGTTTGATTCCCTGGTTAATTGGTGTTGCAGCAATTCATACAATGCTTGTACAAAAAAGAAGTTTAAAAAGCACTGATGGAGTTGGAAGATATGCTAAGACAAATCTTATACTTAGTATCTTAACTTACATTCTTGTTTTATACAGTACATTTTTAACAAGAAGCGGTGTGCTTGGCGATGCTTCTGTTCATTCATTTGTTGACCCGGGAAATCTGGTTTACTTTTTCCTGGTTATCTTTATAACAACATTTATTGTTATCGGGGTTGGCGGAATAATTTACAGATGGAAATATCTTGAGGATAAAAATGTTTATGATGAAAGTATTCTCTCGAGAGAGCTTTCTCTTTTTACGGCTTCAATAGTACTAGTTGCTTCTGCAATAATTATTTTAGCCGGAACATCAGCACCGCTTTTTGGGCAAGCGGTTGATACTTTCTTTTATGATGAAATGCACCTGCCTATTGCTATTATAATCGGATTATTAAATGGTTTATCACTGTTATTAAAATGGAAAACAACTAATACAAAAACATTGCTTAAAGATTCAGCTTTATCATTTGCCTTAAGCATTTTTATTGCAGCACTAATTGTAATCTTAGGCGGTGTAACAAATCCGATGATGATATTATTAAGCTTTTCATCTGCATTTGCTTTGGTTGTAAATGCTGAAATTGCTATCAGGGTAGTAAAAAGCAATTTTAGAAATCTTGGTGCTTATGTTTCGCATATCGGAATTGCATTATTTATTCTTGGTGTTATTGGTTCAGGTGCATACAGTTCAACAGTTAATCTGGATCTTGTTAAAGATAAACCTGCTAATGCTTTTGGTTACCAGCTTACTTTTACAGGGTACACACCAATCGAAAATAACACAAAATATGCTTTTAATATTTTGATGAAGAAAGATAATAACAGCTATCAGGTTGCGCCGGTTATGTATATAGCTGAGTATAATAACAGCTTAATGAGAGAGCCTGCAATTTTAAATTTATTCTCCAAAGATATTTACCTTGCACCGCTTGGTTATGATGAAGGAAGAGATGATCACTCGCATGGTGATGTTATAAAATTAGAAAAAGGCATTACCACTGAATATCAAAATATAAAAATCACTTTTAATAAATTTGATATTTTACCGGAAACAATGCAGCTTATGCAGGAAGGTAAAGACTTCCAGATGGGTGCAATGCTTACTCTTGAAGCAAACGGTAAAAAAGAAGAATTTGAACTGTTGAGAAAAAGTGTAAGCGGGCAGGCTGTATTTACAGAGTATATTTCTGAAAGTGCAGGAATAAAACTGCAGTTAAATAATCTTACTGCAGAGATGATAGAAGTTTCAATTAATCCGGTAAATGATACACAAGATCATTCAGTTGAAAAGCCAAAGGAAGAAGTATTATTTGTTACTGCAAGCATTAAACCATATATCAGTCTTGTTTGGATCGGTGTAGTTGTTATGGTGCTTGGATTCTTTATTGCTGTCGGAAAAAGATTATAAGAGTCTTTGCTGTAACCATTATTGAAATATTTTTTCTGATAAGTACATCAGTAATA
>JAVEUY010000198.1:0-5881 GCA_034005315.1 Ignavibacteriaceae bacterium
ACATGCTGTTTATTTTCCGCTGCGCGGTAAGAATAGGTGAGTTATAATTTGCGTTTATCTGAAAATTAAAATCCTTTGACAGCATAAAAGTAGTATTGATTTTGCTTATCCAGCTATTATCGTTTGTAGAAATATCCTGTCCATCAAATTTAGTATTAAAATATGAAAAGCTGCCGTTTATTCTTAACCAGTCAACTAACGGAAGAGAAGTAGTTAACTCTATTCCATAAGAACTGCTTTTGGCAAGATTGCGCCAGGTGTTTTCGGTTACGCCATCATCACGCAGTATTGTAAAACTTGTAATAACATCGTTGGTATATTTATAAAAGAATGATGATGTTAAAACAATTTTACCAAAAAATTTTGAGTAACCAATATCAAATGAATTAACAAACTCAGGACTAAGTTCCGGATTACCATATTGAATATTTAACGAATCAGATCTGTCAACATAAGGATTAAGCATATTATTCCTTGGTCTCTGAACTCTTCTGCTGTAACTTAACTGAGCTTCCATATCATAAGGCAAGCCCTGAACAAAATGTATAGTTGGATATAAGGCGAAATAATTTTTATTAAAATTTGTAGAAGTAGTAAGCTCACTTCCGTCAACATTAGCCTGTTCTGCTCTTAGACCTATCTGATACTGAAATTTATTAATATTATTAGAGTAGATACCATAAGCTGCATATACTTGTTCTTTATAATTGAAATCGGTTTTTCTATCCGGATTATTTATCCAGCTTCCTGTAGAAAAATTGTAATCAAGGAAATCATTTATAGAATTAAGATTTTGCAGATTGATTTTGAATCCGGTTTCGATTCTGCCAAAGCCCTCAATCGGATTGATATAATTTGATTGAATAGTCCAGCGTTTATTTGAATTACTTGAAAGCCCTTGTTGTAAATTATCATTTAACGGATCGAGGTTCAGATCAAAATTCTTTTGAGTAATATTTTCTTCACGGCTCATAGTATTATTACCAAGAATCACGTCAGCCGTCAGCTCAGCACCTTTTTGTTCAAATGTTCTTCTGTAACTGAATGAATAACTGTTTCCGTTCATATCTCTATCGGCACCGCTGTATCTTTCAAAATAACTGTTCAATTGATTTAAATGATCTAAGTTTGAATTTGAAACTTTGCTATCACTGCCGAAACCAAAATCCCTGAATCTGTAAGAAAAAGTAAAAGTGCTGAAATCATCGTATAGATAATCAAAACCTGCTGATACATTATGTGAACCAAATTTAAACATCCCATTACTTAAAGTATTCAGATAAGACAAATTATCACCGATGTTACTTGTCCTGAGAGAATTACCTTCATTTCTGCTGCGTGAAAGTCGGTTATCGTAAGAACCGAAAAAATTAAAGTAAGGTGTTCTGTAATTAAGATTGACAGATGAATTATATTTATCCTTGGTTCCAACATTAACACTGATACTTCCGTTTAAACCGCCGTCAATTCTTTTCTTTAGGATAATATTTAAAATACCTGAAGTTCCATCCGGTTCATATCTTGCAGAAGGATTTGTTACAAGTTCAATTGATTCAATCTGAGTAGCAGGAATGCTGTTTAAAATATCGCTATTGCTTGCTCCGACCAATGTGCTCGGCTTTCCATCAACAAGAATAGTTATGTTCTGATTACCGCGATAACTTACATTTCCATCAAGATCAACAGTTACTGATGGAATATTTCCTACTATATCAACAGCAGAGCCGCCGGTGCTTGTTAAATCCTTATCAACATTAATTACTTTCTTATCCAGATTATTAATTACCATTTCTTTTTGTCCGGTAACCAATACATTTCCAAGTTCAATTGATTGCTCATCAAGATAAATTACTCCAAGTTCAACTTCTGCTGAACGCTGATTAATTCTTATGCTGTCGATATACTTTGTTGCGTAACCAATATATGAAACTTTAATATAGTATTGACCAAAAGGCAGGTTTTCTAATTTGAACTTTCCATCTTTATCAGTTATAGTTCCATTTACCATTGACGAATCTTTAACTCCGTATAAAACAACATTTCCGTATTCAATAATCTGGTTTGTCTGTGCATCAATTAGTTTCCCGGTAATCCTGCCGCCCGATAATGCACCCTGATTATTTCTTACTGTTTGGTTTTGCGGAAAAACAATTGCTGCAAACATAATACTGATAAGAATTACTGATTTAATAAAATTCATATACGTTTTAACCATTCCTTAAATTTTTAACTATCATTCTAAAATTAGACAAAAAATTCTAATATCAGGTTTAATAGTAATCACATAAAAACACTTCTCTAAAAGAGATGTGAAAAGAAAAAAACTGCTTTATGAATTAACTGGCTCGTAACCACCTGAATACTTCAGACCATTTAGGCTTCTTTCCGGTGAGTAAAATTCCGATTCTGTAAATCTTTCCGGCAAGCTTGAATATTCCTAAGAGAACTGCAATATTTATTATAACAGAAAGTAATATCTGCCAAACCGGAACTTCAACTAATATCATTCTTGCGGGCATTACTATTAATGAAGAAAACGGAAATAAAGATGTAATTACTGCAAATAGTGTTTGTGAGTTCGATTCCATACTGAGAGCAATAAAAAACGGAATCATTATCAGCATCATTAAAGGCCAGATGCCTGATTGTGCATCCTGCGGATTATCAAAGATAGCTCCAACTGTTGCATACAATCCTACATAAGTTATTAATGCAAGACCGTAGTTAAACAGAAAATATAAAATATATCCGGCGCTCATCTGCGGCATAAATTCAGGCGGTATCATAAACCAGCTTGTGGATATTAATAAGAAAACCGGACTTAACCAGATAACCATCTGAATTAATTCAATTATTACTGTACCGAATATTTTTCCGGTCATTAATTCTATACTGCTTGCTGATGAAAGAAGTACCTCAACTATCTTGTTGCTTTTTTCTTCAACTACTGCATTCATTGTTAATGAACCTGAAAAGATCAATGCCATATAAAGAAGAAATGAAAACAGAACCATCGCAATTCTGTTGCCGTAGCCTTCCTGAGAAATTTTTTCGTCAGATGTAATTCTGAATCCGTTTATATCAACATCTTTTCTTGCAAATTTTATTTCATCCTGAGTTAACTGTTTACCGGAAAAATAAATTTCAATCAAAGCTTTATTTATCGAGGGTTTAATTTTATAGAACAAAGCGGAATTGTTGGGATTATAAGAATAATAACTAATCTCTTTTGATTGAAGAGCAGATGATGGAATGAAGACCAACCCGGTAATACGCTGATTCAGAAGATCAGATTTATGCTTCTTAAGTTTTTCTTCAAACTGGCTTAGTTCTATTTTCTCTGTAAATGATGTCAGATCACCGGACTTAAAAGCACTTGTATTAAAAATTTCATTCTGAACTTTATTTAGTATTTCATCTGAATCCGAAATTATCATCAAATCAGATTTTTGTTCTTCTGCCATAGATTGAAAGAAAAACTGAATCGAAAAAACCATTATCATAAACAACGGCACAAGCAAAGTCATTATTATAAATGATTTACTGAACAGCCTGGTTTTTAATTCCCGTTTTATGATAGTAAGTGTTCTTCTATTGAACATCGTTTGACTCCTTTCCGGCAAGAGAAACAAAAATTTCGTGAAGTGAAATCTCATCCACATTAAATTTCTTTATAACAATATTGTTATCAATCAGAAGCTTTAACAATTGCTGATCTGTATTATTTTCTCTTAACCTGATACCTGTTGAATTGCCAAAATCTTCAATGCTTTCAATCAGATTATTATTTTTTAAGAAAGAAATATTTCCATTATAACTAAGACTGATATTTCTGCTTGCATATTTAGATTTAATTTCTGCAAGTTTACCGTTAAGAATTATTTTCCCTTTATCTATCATCGCTATTGAATCGCACATCTTTTCTGCAAATTCCATAAGATGAGTTGAAAAGATTACAACTTTACCTCTTTGCTTCATCTCAAGAATAATTTCCTTTAAAAGATTAGTATTGATAGGATCAAGACCGGCAAACGGTTCATCAAATATTAAAAAATCAGGATCGTGCAGAATTGTTCCGATAAACTGCACCTTTTGCTGATTACCCTTTGAAAGATCTTCTATCTTTGAATTTATTCTGTCAGCAAGGTCAAATCTATCAAGATACTCCATTGCAGGTTTTAATATTTCATTTCCTTTTTTGCCTTTAAGCTCGGAAAGAAATAAAAGCATATCAATCACTTTCATTTTCTTGTAAAGACCTCTCTCTTCAGGAAGATATCCGACAAGATCTTTAAAGTTTTGTTTTGTTTTTTCACCTTTGAATAGAACTTCACCTTCATCAGGAAAATAAATATTCAGCATCATTCTGATAGTTGTAGTTTTACCGGCACCGTTTCTTCCGATCAGTCCGAACACTTCGCCGTCTTCAACTGAAAAAGATGCTTTATCAACAGCAGTTAAGCCATTGAATCTTTTGGTAAGATTAATAACTTCTAAAACATTCATTATTTATCCTGAAAATTTTTGCCATACAAATTAAAAAAGGAAAATTTAAGAATTATGCCGTTAAGATAAATATTAATCCACTTAAATAATTTTAGCAGAATTAATAATGTGATAAATATAAAAATCTTAATTAATAAACTTCGCGACCCCTGCGTGTTTCCTTCGCGGGCTTTGCGTGAAACAAAGATAAACGCATTTCTCGCAAAGAGCGCAAAGAAAAGACAAACCCAAAGCACGCAAAGAAAATCTGTGTAAATCCGCTTAATCCGCGTCATCTGCGTTCTATCAGGGTTGTGGCTTGGATAAAAATTTTATCCGTCTATTGACAAAAGTAAAAATTAATTTTAGGTTACAAGCGGGAATAAAAATCACACAGACACCGCGGGTAAAATTCCTGATAAAATGTTAGTAAGCTTAAAACAGTGGAGTAAAACTTTATGGGAAAAAGTTTAATTAAAAAATCACTTGACAAGCACACAAAAAGCAATAGCTTTCGTTTCTCGTTTCTCGTTTCTCGTTTCTCGTTTCTCGCGTTTTTCGTCTTTCTTCTATCGTTATCCGCTAACTCACAGATAAAGATAAAAGACCGTGTGGAAATTTTACCTGAAGGACTTAATATTACTGTTCCTGATGGTAGTATAACAGGTGATAGCATTAATGCTGTTTACCTAGGTTATGGCGGAGAAGTAAAACTAAGACTAATTCACTTAACTAATTTTGGATTGCAACTATAGGAAGAAACACTTGGGAAACTGCAAATTACAGGTGAAGAAACATCACTTGGCACTTTTCCTCAGTGGCATAAATTTATTTTTTATTTACTAGATCCCTCAACAGATCAGAGGTATTATCCTGAGCATAATGATGATATTGTTTGGGAAATGGGTTCCACGATTGATTTCTATCCCACACATCAACCTGGTGAACCATATCCTTGGAATCCTGAAGACTGGTGGGAGATAAATATAGAGGTAAATTATTCTCTTGCAGCAATGCCGCCCTCGGAAATTCTTTCTTATTTAGGTAATCCATTTGTAGCTACAGAGTCTTTTGAAATGCAAATTGCTGGCAGTCTTTATGCTGTGGTTTATTCAAACACAAACTCAAATGATGCGTTATGGATGGATTTACCTGATACTCAATTACTACAGAGTGATTTAGCAAATCATACCGCAGAAGTAATAGAAATCGGAAGTTTTACAGCAGGAGAAATGATAAGGTTTTTTATAACATCATCTAATACAGTAGTAAATGGAAGCAGACTTTATCCGATAAGTGAATATATAGTAGAGCCGGATAATGAAGGAAATATTCATTTGTGGAGTATGTATTTTGAAGTCTGGACTGAGATGATGTTTGATGAACTAGAGGTAGT
>JAVEUY010000199.1:0-5857 GCA_034005315.1 Ignavibacteriaceae bacterium
TTTGGATGAGTTTTTTAAAGCATATAACGAAACCGGACAGCTTGTGATGATGATTCAGGAAGAAATTATTTTTACAGAATATTTCAGATGCTACTCGCTTGACAGACAAGACGTTCACATTATGCAGTACGATCCGAAGCAGCCGCATCATCTTCGTTATGTAAGAGATCCAAAACCAATTGAAAAAAAAATATTGGATAAAATTCACGATGGTGTTATTGCATTAAACAAAGCTTTGGGATATGATTTTAACACAGTTGAATTTGCTGTAAGAAATGGAATTCCGTATGCAATCGATTTTTGTAATCCTGCGCCGGATGCTGATGTTAATTCAGTTGGGCAGGAAAACTTTGAATGGATTGTTGAATCAGCAGCAAATATGGCAATCAGAAAGGCAAAAGCTCATAAACCAGGGCAGAATAATTTAACATGGGGAACTTTTATAACATCATTTGCAAATAATAAACCATTGAAATAAGGAAGAAGAGTTAATATGACAGAAGCTGGTTTGTTTACTCTCGGTGTTGAAGAAGAATTTCAGATTGTTGATCCGGTTACACGTGAATTAAAATCCCACATTCAGCAAATTCTTGAAGACGGAAAAATTATTCTTAAAGAAAATGTCAAAGCAGAGATGCATCAATCTGTTGTAGAAGTTGGAACTGATATTTGCCGTGATGTTAAAGATGCACGGGAACAAGTAACAAAACTTAGAACCGATCTTGCAAGACTTGCAATGAAAAACGGATTAAAAATTGCAGCCTCGGGCACACATCCTTTTTCACATTGGAAAGATCAGAAGATAACAGAGCATCCGCGTTACAAAGTAATTATAGATGATATGCAGCAGGTTGCACGTGCCAATCTGATTTTCGGTTTACATGTTCACGTAGGTGTTGAAGATCGTGAAGTTGCAATTCATATAATGAATGCAGCAAGATATTTTTTGCCGCACATTTTTGCTTTATCTACAAATTCTCCGTTCTGGATCGGAAGAAATACGGGATTCAAATCTTACAGAAGTAAAGTATTCGACAGATTTCCACGTACAGGGATTCCTGATTTTTTTAATGGCGTATCTGAGTATGATAAATTTGTTGAACTATTAATCAAAACCGGATGTATAGATAATGCAAAAAAAATCTGGTGGGATATCCGGGTTCATCCTGTGTTTAAAACTTTAGAGTTCCGTATTTGTGATGTACCAATGTGTGTTGATGAAACTATTGCACTAACAGCTATTATTCAGGCGATTGTTGCAAAGCTCCATAAGCTGATAAAACAAAATCTTGGTTTTAGATTATACCGCCGGGCACTGATTGCTGAAAATAAATGGCGCGCAGCTCGTTATGGTATCAATAGTAAGCTGATTGACTTTGGTAAAAAAGAAGAAGTTGAGTTTAGTAAACTTGCGGATGAATTGCTTGAATTTATCGACGACGTTGTAGATGAACTTGGCTCAAGAGAAGAAGTAAATTATATTCATAAAATTCTTGAACTGGGAACCGGTGCTGACAGACAACTGGCTGTCTGGGAACAATCCCGTGATACAATAAATGTAGTAGATTTTATTATCGAAGAAACACATAAAGGATTAAAGCTTTAATACTGATGTAATAGAAATAAAGCTTTTTATATTATTATGAACAAACCACAAATAAAAGTTGCAACAATAGATCTTTATAACAACGAACGAAACGAAGGAATGCGCTGTATTAAAGAAATTGTTTCAGATGCTGGCAAAAAAAATTATAATGTTGATTTGAAGTATGCAGTATTTGAAACAAGATACAAAGGTGATATTCCAGATCTGAGTTATGATATTTTTATTTCATCCGGCGGACCAGGCAGTCCGTTTGAAGGTGAAAATCAGCAGTGGGATAAAGATTATTTTAAACTGCTCGATAAAATCTGGAATCACAATCAAACATCGGAGCAAAAAAAATATATCTTTTTTATCTGCCACTCTTTCCAGATGATGGCAAGATATTTCAGGTTCGGTGAAGTAAATAAGCGGTTCATTAATTCTTTTGGTGTAATGCCGTTTACAAAAACCGAAGATGGCAAGAAGGATCCGATCTTACAAAATCTTTCCGATCCTTTTTATGCAGCTGATATCCGTCACTGGCAGGTTGTTAATCCGGACAAGAAAAAGCTTGATGAATTCGGAGCTAAAATTCTGTCATGGGAAATTCCTGAAGAAGAAAACAAAAACAATCCCGCAATAACTTCAATAAGAATCTCAGATGAAATAGCCGGCACACAATTTCATCCGGAAGCTGATCCGGAAAGTATGCTATTCCATTTTAAACAGGATGAAAGAAAAAAATTTATTATTGATCGTTATAATGAAGATAAATACTGGGAAATGATAGGTTTACTTGAACAGCCTGATAAAATAAAATTAACAAGAAAGACAATCATCCCGAATTTTTTAAACAATGCTATTGACACTTTAATTTTAGTTTCAGCTTAATATGATTCCAGAAATCAGAAAAAGATTTAATAATGAGTTTTCCGAACAGTTATATCACGAATATATTGATGATCTGAACACGGGATTAAAGTATCCGACTGATTTCAGGATTTGCGAAACTCCGCTTTTTCTTAATCACGCTCTTACAAGTGAATTGATTAAAGCGTGTGATGATATTACAAAACAAATTCAGAATGAAGAATTTTTAAAAAGGTCCGAAGATGCAATTCCGCCGCATTTGAAAGTTCCGGGCAATTTTGAACGCCCGCCTTTTTTACAGCTTGATTTTGCAATTACAAAAACCAATCAGAAGTTTATTCCAAAACTAATTGAGCTTCAGGCATTCCCGTCGCTTTATGGTTTTCAGGTTTATCTTAGTGATAAAATAAAAAAGCATTTTGATATCCCTGTTGGTTTTAATAATTATTTCAGCGGATTAAATAAAACAACTTATCGCAGTTTACTAACCGAATGTATTCTTGCTAAACACGATCCCGTAAATGTAATTCTTCTTGAAATCGAACCTGAAAAACAAAAAACACGAATTGATTTTGCTGCTACAGAAGAGCTGACAGGGATTACTACAGTTTGTCTTTCTGATGTTATGAAAAGAGGGAAAAAATTATTTTATTTAAGGGATGGAAAAGAAATAGAAATAAAACGCATTTATAATCGTGTAATCTTTGATGAACTTGAAAGAAAAAACCTTGAGTTTGAATTCAACTTTAAAGATGAGATTAATGCTGAATGGGCAGGACATCCGAATTGGTTTTTTAAGATTAGTAAATTTTCTTTACCTCAGCTAACAGGTAATTATGTTCCCGAATGCTATTACTTAAATCAGCTTGATAAATATCCTGATAACTTAAACGATTTTGTTTTAAAACCTCTTTTTTCATTTGCAGGACTTGGAGTTGAGGTTGATGTTACTAAAGAAAAACTTGATTCTATTAAAAACAAAGACAACTATATATTGCAGCAAAAAGTTGAGTACGCTCCGTTGATTGAAACTCCTGACGGATTTTCAAAAGTTGAAATCCGTATGATGTTTTTATGGAAAGATAAAAATCAAAAACCACTGCTTGTTAATAACCTGATCCGAACTAGCAAAGGTAAAATGATGGGAGTTGATTTCAACAAAAACAAAACGTGGATCGGCTCAAGTATAGCTTATCATCCCTGATATAAACTTTTATTTATTATTTCGGTAAATAATTTTAAATCCATTTCACCTGATATTTTGTTATATTTCACTTCAAATCATTGTAATTCTGTTCTATTATTTAATCAATAAGCATTATGATTACTTATTATTTCCACGTCTCAAAAGAATCAAGAATTAAATATTCATTAGAAGATAATTTATTTGCTCTGCAGGGTAATCTGATTGTTTCAGATTTTTCTGCAGCAAGACTAATTTCAGAAAAAATAAATACTGTCAGAAGAGATGAAGGCAGATTAGATCTGCAGGTAACAGCAGGACAAATAAATGCGCTCGGTTTACTTCACGAAATATTACATCTTCTTATCAGAAAATACGAAGAAAACAACAATGCAGATATTTTTAAAAACAGTATAGACTATTTAAAAAATAATCTTAGTGAAACTGAGCTTAATAAAACTTTGTTAATGTTTGTTGAAGATTTTCCGCCTTTACAAGTTTATCAGAATAAAATCAGTTCAGCAGATTACTTAAAAGGAAAAACAGAAAATAAAGATAACCGTGAAATAATTCTTGAAGAGCTGATCCTGTTAAATCTGGAAAATATAAATCCTGCAACATATCAGCTTAAAGAACTTTATGATGATGCAAAGCTTGCCAATGAAACTAAGTACAAAGAAATAATCGAACAAACAGAAGTGTTTTTTGAAAGTGAACCAAAGATTGGCGGATTCAATTTAATTTCTTTTTTGCGCAAACCAATCATTCAAAGTCCTTACAACATTGAAGAACAATTAGATTTTATCAGATCAAACTGGATAGATTTTATTGACGACTCAGTTTTAGCTAAAATACTATCTGGCAAAGATCTGATTCATGAAGATTATAAACTATTTGTTCAGCATGGCGGCGGTGAAAAAGGAACACCGCCTGTTCCCTCTTATGAATTTGATTACAAATACTTTGAGTCATTAAAATTAAAACTTGCTGAGGGAAGAAAACTTTCGCCGGAAGAATATGAATACTATCAGTTTGAAACTAAAAGATTTACTGAAGATCTTGATTGGATGCCTCGTGTTGTAATGATTGCAAAGAATGCTTATGTGTGGTTATTTCAGTTATCACAAAAATACAGCAGAGAAATAAAAACACTAGATCAGATTCCTGATGAAGAACTTGACAGACTTGCCCGATGGAATTTTACCGCTCTATGGCTGATTGGAATATGGGAACGAAGTTCTGCGTCAAGAAAAATAAAACAGATAATGGGAAATCCCGAAGCAGCTTCATCAGCTTATTCTTTGTATAATTATGAAATTGCAGATGAACTCGGCGGTGAACAGGCTTTTGAAATTCTTAAAGCCCGTGCGTGGCAGCGAGGAATAAGATTATCAAGCGATATGGTTCCAAATCATACCGGAATTTATTCTAAATGGGTTGTTGATAAACCGGATTATTTTATTCAGTCGAAAACCCCTCCTTATCCAAACTATAAATTTACCGGAGTAAATCTTTCTGATGATGAAAGAGTTGAGGTAAGAATTGAGGATCAGTATTTCTCAAGAACTGATGCAGCAGTTGTTTTTGAACGGCTTGATAAATATTCAGGAGACAGAACTTATATCTATCACGGTAATGATGGAACTAATATGCCGTGGAATGATACTGCACAGTTAAACCTTATGAAACAGGAAGTTCGTGAATCATTAATCCAAACCATAATGCACGTTGCACAAAAAACTCCTATTATAAGATTTGATGCAGCAATGACTCTTGCTAAAAAACATTATCAAAGATTATGGTTTCCTGTTCCCGGCACAGGCGGTGCAATTCCTTCCCGCTCAGATTATGCTATGACACGCACTCAATTTGATGAATTTATGCCGGAAGAATTCTGGCGCGAAGTTGTTGATCGTATAAATGCAGAAATGCCGAACACTCTTTTACTTGCAGAAGCTTTTTGGCTGATGGAAAGTTATTTTGTAAGAACACTTGGAATGCATCGTGTTTACAACAGTGCTTTTATGCATATGTTTATGAAGGAGGAAAATGAGAAATATAAATTGTTAATAAAAAATACATTGGCATTTAATCCGGAAATACTGAAACGCTATGTAAACTTTATGAGTAATCCTGACGAAGAAACAGCAATCAATCAATTTGGTAAAGGCGATAAATACTTTGGCGTTGCAACAATGCTTGTAACTCTGCCCGGCTTA
>JAVEUY010000200.1:0-5831 GCA_034005315.1 Ignavibacteriaceae bacterium
AGACAAAGGAGATATTCTTACATATAATAAAACATTTGAAATTACCAGGTTAAAAGAGATTGCAGATATTTTTCCCGAATATATAGATGAAATTTATGAACGTATAAGCCGCATAAAAGATTTAATGCTGCCGTTTCAGAAAAAATATTATTATACAAGTGATATGCATGGCTCTTATTCAATTAAATATGTTTTGCCTGCGTTAATACCTGATTTAAGTTATGATGATTTGGAGATAAATGAAGGCGGACTTGCTTCTATTGCATTTGAAAGTTTGTTCTACGAAACAGATTTGATTCGGATTGCAGATATCCGTAAAAACCTTCTTGAATATTGTAAGCTTGATACTCTTGCTATGGTTCTGTTGTTAGAGAAATTAGAATCACTCTGAAATTAATTAGTTCTTAAATATTTTTCATACCAGTTCTTTCTCATCTCATCAACTTCTTTGCGGTGGGATTTTAAATAATGATCACCATCTTCAAGCATCACTAAGCGATAAGGTGTTTTAAGTTCCAACAATTTATAGGAAAGATCTAATGAATCGTTTGGAGTTACCTGTTCATCGTTTGTGCCGTGTATAATCAGCAATGGAGTTGTCTGCGGAAGCTTTTCAGGAAAGTTTATTATTGATCTTTTTTCGCATCTGCTTTTAAAATCACTTTCATCAAATTTATTTAATATCTGTTCTTGTAATCTTTGTCTGAACCTGCTTTTATCTTTACTGCATCTGAGATTTGCAATTCCGCCTATAACAACAGCAGCTTTAAAGATATTTGTTTTTGTTAAAGTAAGATAAGTCATCATACCGCCGCGGCTCCATCCTTCAATTCCCCATACACTTGTATCGGCTTGGGGAATTTCATCAGCAAGAGGAATAAGATTAATAACATCATTTAACTCATCACCGCCAAAATCATCGTGACCTTCACCGCCATCGTTACCGCGATATTGAGAGGAAAAAACGCAATAGCCCCAGCTTGCTATTTGTCCGAACATTCCGCGGGCAGTAAACTTATCAATTGCTCCGGAGTTACCGATTCCGCCACGGCACCAGATTATACAAGGATATTTTTGAGAATTATCAATAGGATAAGCAATGTATCCTTTTACTTTTAGTCCATCTGATAAATAAGTAATTTTTTCAACAACAGTTTTTTCCAGCACATCTTTTCCCCAGCCGCTTTCAATCATTTTAAGCTGCTGATCGGTTAAAGATATTTTTTGTCTTTCAAGTATTTTACTTTTCATTTTTTTTCATTTTATTAGTTATACTATCAGGTACATCTCTATGATAAATGTATGTAGGAAAATTAACTTTTTTTACTTTATAAATTTTATTCGCTCTTTCAAGGAATTCTGAATCCTCACTGTATTTAATATCTTTAAAACCTTTCAGATCAACAAAAACATTTCTTTTTCCGAAAAAGGTAGCACCGATAGTACATTCTGAAAGGTGAACTAATTTCACAGGATCATCTTTATCAGGAACATATTCATTGCCGATAATCTTTACACCTCCGTGTAAAAGATCAATATCAGTATGTTCGGTTAAATAATTTACTCTTTGTAAAATTTGATCAGTTGTGTATTCATCATCGCTGTCCAGGAAAGTTATAAAATCACCATTGGAATTTTTTATTCCATTATTTCTGGCTGCTGGTAAAAATTTATGTTCCTGATATATAACTTTTATTTTGGAATTATTTTTTCTGCAGCTTTCAAGTATAAGTGCTGAATCATCTTTGCTTCCGTCATCAACAGCAATTAGTTCCCAGTTTTTATAACTTTGATTTAATACTGAATCAACAGCTCTTCTGATATAAGCTTCCCTGTTATAAACAGCCATTATAATTGAAATCAGCGGCAGCACTTTATTTTGATCTGATAAAGAACTCATTTTCTTTTAGTTGTTTTTATATCATGTTTAAAAGAGATTATCCTAACTTAAACAAATTAGAATATCAGTCAGTATATCTGTTTAAAAATATTTTTGTTTTATTATATTTGCTCAACACAAATATCGGAAAAATGATAATGGCTAAAAAGCAAAGTAAGCAACAGATACAAAAATCTCAGAAAAAAGAATCAAAATTACCTTTACAGAAAATTATTATTGTTGTTATAGTTTTGGCTGTTATAGTTTTTTTTGTGGTTAATAATTTTATTAACAGAGAACCTGAAACGGAATATTATACTTTTACAAAAGAAGGTGAATTGATATTTACAGATTCATTAGGAACACTAAAAACAAAGATCGATATTGAAATTGCTAATAACGAATATAAAAGACAACTCGGTTTAATGAATAGAAAAGAGATGAAAGAAAATCAGGGTATGCTGTTCATCTTTACCCAAGAGGCTTATCGGTCTTTTTGGATGCGGAATACTTTAATATCTCTTGATATGTTATTTGTTAACGAACATAAAGAGATTGTTACAATTCACAAATACACAAAAATACTTACCGAACAAAGTTATCCTGCATCTGAACCGGCAATGTATGTTGTAGAAGTTGTTGCAGGCTTTTGCGATAAATATAATATACAGGTTGGTGATAAAATAAATTGGATGGGTACGAACCTTTCAGATCCAAATAAATGAAATTAAAACAAGATTTTGGACTTATCTTTAATTTAATAACTAGCTGCCGTAAAGTTTATATTCAACCAGTTCGCAAATAATATGAGCAACAGTAATATGCCCTTCCTGAATCCGCTGAACATTGGACGATGGAATAATAATTGGCAGATCAACAAGTGATTTTAACTCACCTCCGCTTCCGCCTAAAAATCCGATTACTTTCATCCCTTTTGAATGAGCCTTCTCAACTGCTTTGATAATATTTTTAGAATTTCCGCTTGTAGATATCGCAAGTAAAACATCTCCGATAGCGCCGAGACCTTCCACATTTCTTGCAAATACATTTTCAAAACCAATATCATTTCCTCCGGCAGTAAGATTTGATGAATCAGTAGTAAGAGCAATTGCAGGTAAAGCAGGACGCTGAATAGTATGACTTAATCTTATCATAAATTCGGTTGCAATATGCTGACAATCTGCAGCGCTTCCGCCATTGCCGCATAATAAAAGTCTGTTACCGTCTTTAAATGATTGAACAATAATATCAACAGCTTTTAAAATTTCTTCAGTTAGCTGATCTTTTATTTTCAGCTTTGTCTCTGAACTTTCGTTAAGAGAATCGATTATAAATTTTTGTATATCCATATTATTTTAAATCCAATAAACCAAATTCTTCATTAAGTGAATGTTTAATATTTATTATTTTGAAACTTAGTGTTGTATGTTTTTCCAGCAGACTATAAATCTTTAAGCATTCTTCGTCAGAGGTTGCAAATAAAGATACGTCTTTTTCTTCCTCAGCTTGTGAAAACAAATTAGTGTCATTTGGAATTATATTTCTTTTTTCCAATTCCAGTGTGCCTTTATTCTCAAATATTATCTTTGCAAATTCACCAGCCTTTTGAGCATGATTGATATTAAAAGGAATTATTTGAATGTCTTTAAGAGGTATCTCGTCAATTTTTCCTCTTACACAATATTCTGAGATTGAAATTGTTGAACATTTCAAAGTATATGTATTTTCCAACAAGTATTTATAGTAGTCTAAAGCATTTTGATGTAGTATATCATTTTCATTTAAGAGCCGAATAAAAAAACTAGTGTCAAGTAAGATTGCTTTATTACTCATAGCCCCTCAATGAACTTAACCACTCATCAGCATCATTAACATTTTCCCAACTTAGTTTTGCTTTTTTAATAAGTGATTTCAGATAATCTTCTTTATAAGCCGGGTTATAATCAATAATGTCAATCAATCTCAAATCATTTTTATCTATTTCACCTGTATTTATGTTTTGCTTACCAGATGCTCTAACTCCGAACGCTTTATATAGTGGATTTGATTCATATTCAGCCAATACTTCTTTCTGAGCGTCAATAGTTAAAAGACCATACTCTTTTGTATCAAGATGTATATTAGTTTTTGTTTTCCCTCCAGCATCGATAATAACTCCATAAAAATAAAACTCAGCCTCAGCCCAGTATTCTTCTGTTCTTTGAAATTTTGTATCCTTGTTTATTATGACCAAAGAACTATTAGGGACTGATGTTGAAATATAAAATTCATAATTCTGTTTTTGTGCTGCTTCTTGAAAAAACTCAAATGCTTTAGCTGTTTTAGCTTCTAAAAAATCTATTGAATTATCATTCTTAACCTGAAAAAGAACCGCATTAAAACCCAGTATAGCTTGTAATGATGTCTTTATTATGTGTTTAACTGATCCTTTTTCAATATTATAACTTATTATTGGTCTTTCCTTTTTATTATTTGGAAATAATAAGTCTTCGGCATTCTTAAGAATATCTATAATATTATTGATATCGTAATTCTCAGGAGTAATCTCAATATTACCTTGGAACCCCTTAACAATTATTTCTATTTGTCCAACTTTATTCATATAAAATAAAATATAATCTAAACCTCAATAGATAATTTAATGTGGATTGATGAGGCAAAATCTTTTATCATATCCCAGTTATTTTCATTTTCAAAATAATTCCCTGTTACAATTATAGAAGCACCACTATCAACTTTTTCTCTTGCGGTTTTTGGACTTCTGATTCCGCCGCCAACAATAACGGGAATTGAACATTGAGAAGTAACGGCTTTTATCATCTCATTTGGAATTGAATTATCTGCACCGCTTCCTGCTTCAAGATAAATAAATTTCATTCCGAGATACTCTGATGCAAGCGCAGTTGCAGCGGCAATATCAGGTTTGTTTCTTGGAACAGGCAAACTTCCGCTCATATAAACTGCAGTTGTAGTAGAACCTGATTCAACTAATATATAAGCAGTTGATATCGGTTCTATTCCTGTTTTTTTTACAGATGGTGCTGCAAGAACATGCTTTCCGATTAAATGCTCTGGATTTCTTCCGCTTACAACAGATAAGAATAAAATTGCATCAGCGAAAGATGAAACCTGAGTAATACTTCCGGGAAAAATAATCACTGGTAATGTGGTATTTATCTTTACTTTTTTGAGGAAAGATTCAAAATTACCGTTAATCATCAAGCTGCCGCCAACTAAAAAACCATCAACTCCTGATTTTTCACAGTGTTTTAAAAATACATTTAACCTGTTTTCCGATAATTTATCAGGATCCAGCAGGACTAAATAAGCTGCTCCTTTTTCTTTAATTGTATTCAGCAGATGATTATATATCTTCATAATTTATGATTTAATACTGCGTCAATATATAAATATTAGGAAAGACATAAAAGAAAGATGGTATAAGTAGTTTACTCAAAAAACTAAATACCGACTCTTATATTTGATATTATCGGGAAATAAAAATTTGGTGTTGAAGGGATATAATTGATTTTTGCTTCTACAATAAGAGAAATATTCCTCATTGGCATTATTTCGACACCCAATCCGACTGATGCTTCAAATAATGCTTTGCTATCTGCATATCTAATCCCCCGAAGACTATGCCGTGTTCCTCCATTCATACCTTCTAAATTATAATAACCGCCTTGAAAAAAATTAATACCAATATCAGCATCCAAAATTGTTCTAATCATTTTATCAGGTCTTGGTGTCAATCTGCCGCCAACTTTAATAAGGAATGACTTTAGGTTATCTCCGTCTGAAACAGTTGGTATAGTATTACCCCAAATGCCCGGAAGAATAAAACTGAAGCTTTTTGGATCAAATATTCTTGATTGATAAATAAAGGATGTTTTAGCTTCTACAACTTCGGAAATTTTATAAAAAGCAGATCCGCCAATCTGCCAGCCAC
>JAVEUY010000201.1:0-5818 GCA_034005315.1 Ignavibacteriaceae bacterium
TGATAATATTTTTTGTAGGGACTTGGCTTGCCCTGCCAGATTTTAGAAAAATAATTTTGTTGTTATTAAACTTTAACTAAAAAATAACTTTACTAGTTCTGACCGAACAGGAGTTCGGTCATTACATATCAGTTTTATCTGCTAGTTGCTTTGTCATTGAATTAATTAGCATTTTCTGATTCCAACGATTATTAAACTGTTAAGTACCTGTTTTGCTACTTTTATCTCCACTTTTCAGACATTTTATTTATAGTTATTTTTAACCCGAATTTATTAACTATTCTGGTTTGTCAATGAATAAGATTTCAACAAAGAGATTTCTTCAATTAAAGAAGAACTTAAAGGGTAAACGTATTGCTATAGTCGGTGATATGATGCTTGATATTTATTTCTGGGGCGATGTAAAAAGAATTTCTCCTGAAGCACCTGTACCGGTGCTTGAAGTTGAGAGTGAATTTTACAGGTTTGGCGGTGCAGCAAATTGTGCCTTAAATATTACTACTTTGGGCGGCATTGCTGAACCGGTTGGTGTTATTGGTTATGATAATTTCGGTACAGTTTTTACTTCATTATTAAACGAACAAAAAATTAATCGTAATGGTATAATCGAAGATGATTCAAGACCAACAACAACTAAAACAAGGGTAATAGCAGATAGCCAGCATATCGTTCGTATTGATAAAGAGAATAAAGAAGTGCTGAATAAAACAATTCAAAATAAAATTTTTAATCATGTCAAAAATTTAATTAAAAATCTGGATGGAATAATTTTGCAGGATTATAATAAGGGTGTATTATCACCGTCTCTGATTAAACAGATTATCAAGCTTGCAAATAAAAATAATGTGCTTATTACCGTTGATCCGAAGTTTAATAATTTCTTTGAATATAAAAATGTTACAGTATTCAAACCAAACAGAAAAGAAGCTGAGGATATACTTGGTATCAAAATAAAGACTAATAAAGATATTTCTTTTGCAGGAAATACATTATTAAAAAAACTAAATGCTAAAAATGTTTTACTAACTCTTGGCGAAGGCGGTATTGCAGCTTTTGAAAAAGGCAAACCCGAAATGAGAATGCCGACAAAAGCAAGAAAAGTTGCGGATGTATCCGGTGCAGGTGATTCTGTTATTTCTACTTTAACTATTGCGCTTGCAGCAGGTGCAGATACTTATGAAGCATCATATCTTGCTAATTATGCAGGAGGATTGGTTTGTGAAGAGGTTGGAATTGTTCCGATTGAAATTGATAGACTGTTTGATACAATTATCAGAGAAAATAAATGAGCAGTATTAAATCACGAAAAGAAATTAAAGAAATCCGCATTCAGTTAAAGAACGCTGATCAAAAAGTTGTATTTACAAACGGCTGTTTTGATTTAATTCATTCCGGACACGTAGATTATCTTGTTAAAGCAAAAGAGATGGGCGATATACTTATCGTTGCGCTGAATACAGATCAATCAGTAAAACGGATCAAAGGTGAAGAACGACCAATCTTAAAACAGGAAGAAAGAGCTTTTATAGTTTCCAATCTTAAACCAGTGGATTATGTAACTTTCTTTGAAGAAGATACTCCTGCAGAAATTATAAAGGATTTAATTCCTGATATTTTAGTAAAAGGCGCTGATTGGTCAATTGATAAAATTGTCGGGAAAGATGTGGTATTGGCTAACGGAGGCGAAGTTAAAACAATAAAATTTGTTAATGATCAATCTACTACAAAAATTATTCAACTTATAAAAGACCGTTTTTAGATCTGTGAAAAAAGAAAAGCTACAGGAAGAAGGAAACAAAATAATCGGTAAAGGCAGAAAGGCTTTACGATATGGTGTAAACATTTTCATCTTTACATTCCTGTTTATTTTTATGCTCCTGATGATTTTTTTCGGAGTATCTCAAACTTCTTTCTTTAAAAGCTGGCTCCGCGATTTTGTAGTTGAAACAGTTAATGATGAAATAAATGGAAAACTTTCAATCGGTGAAATTGAAGGAACAATATTTACTTCATTGATAATTAAAAATACTGCATTATCTACATTACAAAATGATACTGTAGTCTATGCCGGTAAAATAGAACTCAGAACCAGTCCTTTAAAAATTCTGTTTAAAAATATTTATGTCAGAAAATTTGAACTGGAAGATGCACGAATAAAATTAATTGAAGAAGAAGATGGTGAGCTGAATCTTCTAAAGATGTTCCCTTCGTCTGAAGAACTCGAAGATACAACTACTTCGGAATTCCCATTTACGATTGAAGTAGCTGATTTTGCTCTTACTAATGTGGATTTTTCTATGCAGCAATTTGATAAGACCGGTAGTACGGCAACTTATCAGGATATCAATACAAATGATCTGAGAATTAAAGACCTGAACCTGAAGCTAAATGCATTTGCCGATCTTAATAAATACAATTACAGGTTAACGATAGATGATTTTTATTTTTCACCGAACTTTAATGTTTTTCAGTTAAAAAGTTTTTCAGGTACGTTTTTAATAACTCCGAATCTGGCAGGTATTAATAAACTTCATTTGAAAACAGATGAGTCTGATGTTGAAATTAATGCTGCTGTTTTAGGTGTTGATTTTCTGAATAACTTTTCTGCTGAGTCGTTAGCTGAAGCACCGGTCAGAATAAGTATGAATGCGGTAAGTTTAAATTTTGCAGACATCTCAACATTTGTTCCTCCAATGGATATGCTCAAAGGCTCTATTACATCACAAATAGAAGCATCAGGTACATTAAGTGATTTACAAATTAAAAATCTCGATGTTCTTTATAACAATACAAGGTTATTCGGAAGAGCTGATCTTAAAAATCTTTTAGATTTTGATAATATGTTTTTTGATGTTAGTCTTGATAATTCTTATCTCGATCCGACAGACCCGAACAAACTTCTTGCAGGTTTGGATTTGCCTGAATATAAAATGCTTGGTGTTGTTAAGTTTGATACTTTAAGTTATAAAGGCGGTCCGTTAAATTTTAATTCAAAGTTTGCAATCAAAACTGATTTAGGTAATCTTTCCGGTGAAGCAAAGATGGACCTGAGACCTGAAGATATATTATATGATATTAAATTAAAAACTTCAAAACTTGATTTGTCTTCTTTCATTTCTATTCCGACAAACTTTAATTCTGATATAACAATAAGCGGAACCGGTTTTGATCCTGGCAAAATGAATATGGAATTAGCTCTGGATGCAGGGTCTTCTGTTGTTGGCGGCAGTTTTTTTCGTGATTTGAAAATTAATTCAAAAGCTGAAAATGGTTTAATAACTTCTTCAGTTTATTTCAGCGCTGATTCAACTTCTGCTTTACTGAATGCTGATGTAAATTTTACTAATTCTGATGATCCTTCTTATGAAGTAAAAGGGAGATTAAACGAGATTGATCTTGCAAAACTGCTTAATGAACCATCGCTTGAATCAACTATCAATCTTACATTTAATGTAAACGGACAAGGATTTGATCCCGATAGTATTGATCTGTTTTTGGTAACTGATATTCAAAATACAAAGTTTACAGATTTTAAGATTGATAGTACAAGATTAATTCTTGATGTGAGGAGAAATGATAACGGAAATAAAATTATTAACCTGATTTCTGATATTGCTGATTTTACAATTAATGGCGATTTCAAATTAACAACTCTTGGGGATGCGTTTTCAAGGGAAGCAGAGATTTTAAATAAAAATATTACAGAAAGATATCTTAGCGTTTTCGATAGTGATTCTATTACCCTTGATCAGAATACTTCAGTTGAAAACAATTTAAATGAAAAACTGCAGGATTTTGCTTTTACATATCTTTTAGATTTTAAAGAATCAGTAAAAATAGCTTTTGGTAACAATACGTTAGAGCTTGATGGTTTGGTAAGCGGCAAGATGAGCAGTAAAAATGAACAGCTTTCATTGGACCTGGATTCTGATTTTGGATATTTGAAGTTCTGGAATAACTCAGATGTTTATTATCTGATAAATACCTCTTTGGATTTTATTTTAACTAATGGTATGAACTCTAACAATCAGGATTTATTAAATGGAAGTTTTAAGTTAACTTCAGACCGTATTTATACTGGCAGCAATTTATATAATCTTAATGCTGAACTTAATGTTGATAATAACAAGCTTACATCCAGAATAAAAGTGGATTTCGAAAAAAATCTAAGAGCAGATATTTCTGCTGGTATTAAAGTTAGTGACCAAAAATTAATTCTTGATATACCTGCATTACAAATTATTTATAACGCATTAGAAATTAAAAACAACGGTAACATGCAAATTGCTTATAATAATAATGCAATAGCATTTGATAGATTCATTCTGGATATAGCAGGTGCTGAACTTAAAATATCAGGTGATACAGGTTTTGAAGGATATCACGAAGCAGATATCACGTTAAAGTCTCTTAAAGGTGAAAAAATCATAGAAGGTTTGCTGGGTGGAAAAACAGAAAGAAAAATCCAATCAGATACAAATTTATCAGGGTCGCTTACTGGTAATTTATCTGATCCTGTTTTTAAAATAAATGCTTCTGTAAAAGACATTACTTATGGAAACAGTAATTTCGGTTCACTCTTTTCGGTGTTTGATTATAGTAATAATTCTTTAAATACTGATATAAGGCTTCTTGATTCAACTCTTAATTACAATAACCCGGCGCTTACTGTAAACGGATATATTCCTCTGACTCTTTCTTCTTCATCAGATAGTCTTGAAAGGTCTGAAAGATCGATCAATCTCTCAATTGAATCTGATGAATTTGATTTAAGTTCATTGAAAGATATTATTCCTTTTGTTCAATTTAAACAGGGCAAACTGGAAACCGAAATTGATTTATCTGGAACATTATCACAGCCGATAGCCGTAGGTTACTTTAGTATTAATGATGCATCATTTAAAGCAACAAATAATAATCTTGATTATAACTTGCAGACAAAAGTGTGGATTGATGATGAAGATGTTACCATTGAAACAATCGAACTGAAAAATACTCCCGAAACTAAAAACGGAGGCACTTTAACAGGAAACGGGTTTGTTAAACTAAAAGAATTTAAACTTGATTCTACTTTCCTGACTATTTCAGGCGGTCTTAAAGTGTTAGATCAGATTTCAAAAACAGCTAGTCCGATTATTTATGGCGATGTTGCACTCAGAACCAGAAATGCAATTACATATTCTGCTAACAAAAATAATTCATACCTTGATTTACCGATTGATGTTACAGATGCTGATTTAATTGTTCCGTTAAGCAGTTCGGCTTATTCCAGTTCATCCGGATTTATTTATAAATATGAGGATAAAAATATTGTTCGGGATGTACTTGAGTCTGAACTGGATAGCATCATTTCTGCACGTATTAAAAAAGATAGTATTATCAGTACTACAACTGCTTCAACAAAATTTAATTATACGATTGATATAAAATTAGCTACTGAAGCAGAGGTAGTGGTTATTTTATCAAAAAAACTTGATCAAAATCTTTTAGTGATACTCGGAGGTGATTTCTTTTTACAATCATCTGAAGGTAAACAAAAATCAGGCGGTGAGCTGATACTTTTACCAGGCTCAACTTTAAGTTTTATTAAATCATTTAATGCTACCGGCAACATTAAATTTGATAAAATTGATGATCCGATAGTCAATATAACTTCAACATATAAAGATTATTACTTGCCGCCAGGCAGTGTTGCAGGACAAACTGAACAGGAAGTTGCTGTAAAAATAAAATTAAAAGGTCCATTAAGTGAACTGAACAAGAACTTTATTGCAGATGAAGATAATGTGGGAGTTTATTTGGGCAGACAGAATATTGA
>JAVEUY010000202.1:0-5806 GCA_034005315.1 Ignavibacteriaceae bacterium
TTAATCAAAGAATCTTACAGACTTAATAAAAAACAACTTGTTGAAAAAGCATTTGAAAAGAATATAGAACTTCTGCTGGTTTTTTCACATTATAAACTTACTGAGAGAAAAAACAAGAAGATATATTTAAAAGATGTTATGACCAGCGTTGTTGATTTGATTAATAAAGTTGCAGAGAATATTTAACAGGATCCTTTTGAACACTCAATTTTCAATATTAAACCTCCATCTGTCACATCCAAAAAAAAGAATACTAACTTGAGCATGTAAATGGATAAACAAACAACAATTGCTTTTATTTTAATTGGTGCTATCCTGGTTTTGTGGCTTTACCTTACCGCCCCGGACCCTAATCAGCAAACAAAAACAAAACCGGACACTACACAATTAAGCGACACTCTTAAAAACAGCATCTCCGATACTGTCTCCATAAAACATCCTGAAGAAACTATTAATAAGGATGTTTTAGTTAAGCAGACACAAAAGGATAGTATTCCTGAAATTATTACTGTTATAGAAACGGAGTTAGCAAGGTTTGAATTATCTAATAAAGGCGGAAACTTTAAAAAGATTTTCCTGAAAAGATTTAATAACTGGTATTCTGCAAATAAAAAAGGAGACCAGGAAAATTTTCTGGATAAAGTGCAGCTTATCAATTATTCAAAGGGAGGCTCTTATGATCTTTCTTTTGTCTCTGTTGATGGTCATGGTATAAATACAAAAGATTTTACTTTCCAAAGCAATCTGACTTCCTCGGATATCAGACTGACCGGAACAGATTCGCTTCAAGTGGATTATAAACTGCAAGTTGAACCCGGAAAAACGATAACAAAAACCTTTATCTTTTTTGCAGATAAATATGAAGTTAAAAGCGATATTATCTTTTCTGGACTCAGCAACAATATCAGCAGCAACTCTTATGATCTTGTTTGGGAAAACGGAATCAGGTTTGTTGAAAAAAATTCAGTTGATGAAGCAAGTTATTCTAATGCAAGCGTTTACTATGGTGATGAACAGGTTATTGTTAGCGCCTCTTCAAAAGATGAAAAAGAAGTCAAAGAATTCAGAGGAAAGGTAGATTGGCTTGCTGTTAGAAACAAATATTTTGCTGTTGTAATAATTCCGGATAATCCTCAAAAGGTTGAGGGTGCTTATATAGAAGGAATAACAAATCCGGCAGGCAAAGACGGACTTACTAAACTTTATAATGCAAGACTGACACTTCCATTTCAGAATAAAGCAGAAGAAAAGCAATCGTTTACTTTATTTATCGGGCCGGTTGATTATAAAGAATTGGAATCATACGGAAGAAACCTTGTTGCAATTGTAGATTTTGGAAGCTTCTTTGGACTAAAGTTTATCGTAAGACCAATTGCTGAATATATCTTACTTCCTTTGTTTCTTTTTATAAATTCGTTTATTCCCAACTACGGCATAGTGCTGATAATCTTTTCTATTATCATTAAGGTAGCAGTTTACCCATTGACAAAATCAAGTTTTCAGTCAATGAAAAAGATGCAGGCACTTCAGCCAATGATTGCAGAGATTAAAGAAAAATATAAAGATGATCCGCAAAAAACGAATAAAGAAACAATGAAACTTTATTCTACTTACGGTATAAATCCTGCCGGCGGCTGTCTTCCGATGCTTTTACAGATGCCGATCTTTATAGCTTTATGGGGCTTGTTTAAATCAGCAATTGATTTAAGACAGCAGCCCTTTTTCGGGTGGATTACGGATTTATCTCAGCCGGATGTTATTTATAATATCGGATATAAAATTCCAATCTTTGGTATAAGTGAAATCAGCGGATTGGCTTTACTTATGGGTATAACTACTTTTGTTCAGCAGAAGATGACCGTAAAAGATCCTAAGCAGCAGGCTCTAGTTTATATGATGCCGGTTATGCTTACATTATTATTCATGAGTTTTCCATCAGGATTAAATCTTTATTACTTTATGTTTAATATTCTTTCTATTGCTCAGCAGTATTACATTAATCATAAAGGCGGTAAAGCAGAGCTGGTTCCTGTAGCTAATCCAAAAAAGAAAAAGGGCTTTATGTCTAAGTTGATGGAAGCCGCAGAAGAACAAGCCAAGACTCAGCAGAAGAAAAGAAAATAAAAAATATTTTCTATTTTCGGTTTGCATAAAGAAATTAATTATGAAAAAGAGAATAAAAATACTTTTACTTTTAACAATTTTCTTTTTCAATAAATCATTCTCGCAGGAAGTTTACAATCTCGACTTTCCGTTGAAAAGCAAACAGCTTCCTTTCGGTCTTGTTGAACTCATTCCGGAAAACAAACCACAAATCGCATTAGCTTTAAGCGGAGGCGGTGCCAGAGGATTATCACAAATAGGTGTTCTTAAAGCACTCGAAGAATCAGGAATTCAAGCCGATATTATAGTTGGAACAAGCATGGGAAGCATCGTTGGCGGAATGTATGCAGCGGGCTATTCTCCTGAACAGCTTGACTCTGTTGCAATGGAAACAGACTGGAATGATCTGCTTACTCTGTCTAATCAATCTAACAGAAGAGATTTATTTGTCGATCAGAAAGTAACAGAAGACAGAGCTATTTTTTCACTGCGCTTATCGGGTTTAGCTCCGGTCTTTCCGACATCTTTTAATGATGGGCAGAAACTATCAAATCATTTAAATATATTAGCGCTTAATGCCCCGCTTCATTCAGACGCATCATTCGATTTATTAACAAGAAAATTCCGCGCAGTATGTACAGATTTAATAACAGGCAGACTGGTTGTTCTAAGTGAAGGCTCAATCAGCAGTGCATTAAGAGCAAGCTCTTCGGTAATGTTTTTTTTAGCTCCGGTTAAGATGGATACGATGCTTCTTGTAGATGGAGGTCTTGTTGCTAACATTCCTGTTGACGTTGCTAAAAATAATGGCGGTGATTTTGTGGTGGCTATTAATACTACAAGCGGTCTTTGGGATGAAGATGAACTTTCAACTCCATGGGTTATAGCTGATCAGATGGTTAGCATTCCAATGAGACAAAATAACTATGAGCAATTAAGCAAAGCTGATTTTGTAATTGAACCGGCAATAGGAAACACACCCTCTACTGATTTTAATAATGTTGATGCACTTATCTCTCTGGGTTATAAAACAGCAATACCACATATGAACGAACTTAAATCTAAAATTGATTCGGCAATTTTTAATTCATTACCTGATGAAGAAGTTTACTTTAAAAATTTAATTTTAGATGACAGCTTGAGTATGAAGGAGCAGGCTTTTTTCTATCATTACAAAAACCTGGATTCTGTTTCCAACAAAATGATCAACTATGATCTTTACAGATTATTAGAAACGGGAGATTATAAATCCCTTAGCGCACAAATTGTGGTTTCTGATAGTGAAAGCGTGCTGCGGTTGAGCAGGGAATATAATCCTGTTATTAAGCGTATAGATTTAATAGGAATTTCACAAGTTCAGTCGGAAAGAATAAGCTCTGTTTTTTCTTCACTAAAAGGAGAAAGGTTTTCCGGAAGCAAAGTGCTTGATGCGCTTTTACAGTTCATAGAAATTTATCGCAAAGAAGGATTTTCGCTTGCAGGAATACAGAGCATTGATTTTGATATAGACGAAGGAAGATTAAGAATATTTGTTGATGAAGGTATAATTTCTCAGATTGAAATAAGCGGAAACGAAAAAACAAATAAAAATATTATTACCCGGGAGCTAAAGTTTGAACAAGGAGATTATTTTAAGATAAAGGATATTAAAGAAGGATTGGTAAACTTAAGAAGCACAAAGCTCTTTAATAATATTGATGTTGTAGTAAAAGAAAAAAACGGGCAAAACATTCTTACAGTTAAGGTGGATGAAAAGCCATCAAGCCTTTTAAGAATAAGTTTCAGAAGCGATAACGAATATCGCGCACAATTCGGATTTGATTTAAGAGATGAAAATTTTTTTGGAACGGGCACAGAGCTAGGCTTAATTTTGTTTGGCGGTCTTGATAATCGTGCTTATATACTTGAGCAAAAAGCCAACAGGGTATTTGATACATACTTTACTTATAAGATAAATGGATTTTATAAATTCAACGACGTGCATGTTTACAATGATATTCCTTTAACCGGCAGTACAAGATTTTCCAGAGAAGAGGTCGGATTGTACAGACAAATATTTTACGGAATTTCTTTAGGAGTCGGTACACAAGTTGGCAGGTTTGGCAATCTTATTCTTGAAGGGAAATATCAGTTTGATCAGATTAATAATATTGATAACCAACCAACAGAAGCTTATAAAACCAAAATTGTAAGTCTTAAAGCTTCAACAACGATAGATACTCAGGATAAGTATCCTTTTACCGAAAACGGTGTTTACTTTTCAGGATATTATGAAACTGCTCTTTCTGTTTTAGGCGGTGAAGTAGGATACAGCAATATCGGTTTTGAATATAAGAATTATTTTAAGCTGTCCTCAAGCAGTGTTATTTCACCGTCATTTAAATTTGGCTTTGCTGATAAAACTCTTCCATTAAGTCAGCAATATTCAATCGGCGGGCAGGAATCATTTTTTGGTATGCATGATAATGAATACCGCGGAAGACAAATAATGCTTGCATCTTTAATGTACAGATATAAACTGCCGTTTATGATTTTTTTTGATACGTATCTGAAATTAAGATATGATCTCGGCTCAACCTGGGCATTTCAGGAACAAATCAGATTTAAAGATTTAAGACATGGAATCGGAACATCAATTTCTTTTGATACCCCGATTGGACCTGCTGAATTTGCTGTCGGCAGAAGTTTTTTGCTTCGGAATGATCTCCCGAATAATCCTATTAGCTGGGGAGATGTGTTATTTTATTTTTCTATCGGATATTATTATTAATAATAAAAAAATTTGATACAAAACTTTGAAGTATTGTTCTTTGTCGGTGTCAGTCTTCGACCCTGCAAAACGGGGCAGGCAGTCCAGACTGACATTAGCTTTTTTGTCACCCAGAGCTTGTCGAAGGGTGACCACTTTTCAAATTCGTTGTATTCAATAAATAAATGAGCTTATTGATAATAACAAATTAACCCTCTCTAAATCTCTCCCTTAAAAAGGGAGAGACGTTACTATCAATGATAACTTAATCTTTTTTTCTGTCAATACGATTAATAAAAAGACATCACTACCAACAAGTCCTTCTCTTGCCAAGAGAAGGATTAGGATGAGTTCGCTAAACTGTTTGATTAGTAATAACAAATTAACCCTCTTTAAATCTCTCCCTTAAAAATGGAGAGACTTTATTATCAAGAGTAACTTAACCTTTTTTTTCTTCTGTCAATACGATTAATAAAAAGTGATTATTACTAATAAGCCCTTCTCTTTTTAAGAGAAGGGTTGGGATGAGTTCACTTACCCCAACAAAATTGGCATCACTTCATCAATCTCTTTCATTATTCTGTCAGTCTCTACCAACGCAACGATAATTTTCTGGTAATGTTCAATATCGCTGTTAGTGAGTGTGCGACCTTTGCGATCCTTCAACCATTTTTGCGCTGACTGATAACCGCCGATGTAAAAGCTCCAGGCTGTTTCTGGAACGCTGCCGAAGTATTGATCATTGTTGATGTAAACTTTTCCCGTGTCAGTCTGAGCTGCTTGTCCCGTCCTGCGGGATCGAAGAGTGACATCTTTTTCAAACACAACTTCTCAACTTCATCGCTGCCGTCAATTGGATATGTTGTAATAAACTGATTTACTTTTGGTGATTCAAGTAAATGAAGCGAGCGCAAGTCTGTTCCGAACTTAACAAGTTCTTTGAAGGTTGTTTTG
>JAVEUY010000203.1:0-5792 GCA_034005315.1 Ignavibacteriaceae bacterium
CTGCTTCTGGTCTGCTGGTACTGTAAAATAATTGTTTATCTGAAAGAAGTTCAGAAATCTTTTGATATAAGAAATTCCATGCACCCATATTTTTTGGTTCTTCTTGAACCCAAACTACGGTAGCTGCATTTTTATAACTATCAATAATTTGTTTTAAATTTTCTTTTTTAAATGGATAAAGCTGCTCTATTCTTACAATAGCTGTGTCAGAAATTTTGTTCTTTTCACGATACTTTAATATATCATAATAAACTTTGCCACTTGTAATCAGAAGTCTTTTAATCTGTGCTTTATCTGAAATTGTATCATCGTCAAAAAATTCCTGAAAGCTGTTATTAATAAATTCATCTTTTGAAGACCTTGCTTCATGCAGCCTCAAAATACTTTTTGGAGCCATTATAACCAGCGGCTTTTGAACAGACATTCTTTTCTGTCTTCTTAAAACGTGAAAATAGTTTGCCGGAGTAGAGATGTTGCAAACCTGAATATTATTCTCTGCACAAAGTATTAAAAATCTTTCCAGCCTTGCACTGGAATGTTCGGGTCCTTGTCCTTCATATCCATGAGGTAAGAGTAAAACAACACCGTTTGATAATCCCCATTTTTCATAAGAGGCTACAATAAAATTATCAATAATAACCTGAGCACTATTTGCAAAGTCACCAAACTGTGCCTCCCATACAACAAGAGCCAGAGGGTCTGCAGTGCTATAACCATATTCATAACCTAAAATAGCAGCTTCTGATAACGGGCTGTCAAGAGCTTCAAATTTTGCCTGCTCGGAAGCAATATGATTTAACGGATAAAATTCTTTTCCGGTTTTGATATCTGTAAAAGCAGCGTGTCTTTGACTAAACGTGCCGCGGACACTATCTTGTCCACTTAATCTTACCGGAGTGTCCTCAAGTAACAGACTACCAAATGCAAGTGATTCAGCCAATGCCCAATCGGCTGATTCAGTTCTGTCGATAAGTTTTCTTCTTTTTTCCAGAAACTTTTCAAGTTTAGGATGTCCTGAAAATCCTTGCGGCAAAGTTGTTAAAGCAATAATAATTTTATCAAGCACTTCTTCTGAAACAGAAGTGTTTTTATCCGTATGGACTGACCGTAATTCCTGCTTTGTTACTGCAAGAGGCGGTTCGTTTGTAAAAGTAACTTTTTTCTTTTTAAGATTATCAAACGATCTGCTTAAAACCTGATTGAATGAATTGTGTAATTGCTCAGCTTCTTCTTTAGTTATAACACCTTCATTTATTAATTTGTCTTCGTAAATCTTTCTTACAGAAGGATGTGATTTTATTTTTTCATATAATAATGGCTGAGTAAAACCTGGTTCATCACCTTCATTATGACCATGTCTGCGGTAGCCAAACAAATCTATTACTACATCTTTCTTAAAGATCAGTTTATATTCAAATGCTATCTGAGCTACTAATAATGCTGATTCAGGATCATCACCATTAACATGAAAAATAGGAGCCTGAATTGTTTTTGCCACATCAGTAGCATAGGTTGTAGATCTTGAATCCTGCGGCGTTGTTGTAAACCCAATTTGATTGTTAACAATAATATGGATTGTACCACCGGTTCTGTATCCGCTTAACTGTGAAAGATTTAAAGTTTCTGCTACAATACCTTGTCCTGCAAAAGCTGCATCACCGTGAATTAAAACCGGCATAACTTTCTGATGAGCTACACTGTCTCCAAGTCTTTCTTGTTTTGCTCTTACAATTCCTTCTACAACCGGATTAACCCATTCTAAATGGCTTGGATTTGATGCAACTGAAATTGTAACAGGTTTTCCGATTTTAGTTGGATATTTTCCGGTAGCACCAAGATGATATTTTACATCGCCTGAGCCTTGTATTGAATTTTTATCTTTATCATCCTCAAATTCATTAAAGATCGATTCATAAGATTTACCGATTATATTGGTCAGAACATTTAGTCTGCCGCGATGAGCCATACCAAGAACAATCTCAGTAATTCCATGTAATGCAGAATCGTTTAAAATTTTATCAAGTAAAGGAATTAATGTTTCAGAACCTTCAAGCGAAAAACGTTTATGACCAATAAACTTTGTATGAACAAAATGTTCAAAATTTTCTGACTCTATTAATTTTTCTAAGATTCTCTTTTTTGTTTCACTGTCATAAGAAGGAATATTTTTATTAGGCTCCATTTTACTTTGCAGCCAGACTTTTTCAGCAGGATTCTGGATGTGCATATACTCAACACCGATTTTTTCACAATAAGTTTTGTGAAGTATATTCATTATCTCCCGCAGAGTGGATGTTTTAAGAGCACCAAATCCGCCTGTAATAAAATATCTGTCCAGATCCCAAACAGTTAAATTAAATGAAGCCGGATCAAGTTCAGGATGATAAACTGCTCTGGTTCCTAACGGATCAAGATCTGCCAGCAGGTGTCCGCGTACACGGTACATATTAATAAGCTGCAGCACTCTGGCTTGCTTAACTATCTCATCAGTATTGATTGACTGATCAAATCCGCCCGGCTGATAATCTGTTTCCCATTGTAATGGTCTTGATGGTACTTTTATCGAGTTAAAAATTTCTTCATAAAAACCATTATTGCCTAAAAGTAAATCATTTAAATCTTTAAGGAACATTCCCGATTCAGCACCTTGAATTATTCTGTGGTCATAAGTGCTGGATATGTTCATTACTTTACTGATACCAAGCGATGAAATAGTTGAAGGAGACATTGCCTGATATTCAGCGTTGTATTGTATTGCACCTGTTGCAATTATTGCTCCCTGACCAATCATCAACCTGGGAACGGAAGAGACAGTTCCAATCGTTCCAGGATTAGTTAATGTTATTGTTGTTCCGGAAAATTCTGATGGATCAATAGTTCCTTTTCGCGATCTGTCCACAACATCATCAAAGGCTTTCCAGTACTCAAGAAAAGTTAATTTGTCAGCAGCTTTGATGTTTGGAACTAATAAAGATCTTGTTCCATCTTTTCTTTCTATGTCAATTGCCAGACCTAAGTTTATATCTTTTCGAATAATCAGATGAGGTTTACCATCAATAATTGTAAAACCATTGTTCATTGCCGGGTTATTTTTTACAGCTTTTAATATAGCCCAGCTTATCAGATGTGTAAAAGAAATTTTACCTTCATTTTTTCTTTGCAGATGCTGGTTTATAATTATCCTGTTCTCTTCAAGAAGTTTAACAGCAATAGATCTTTGTGAAGTTGCAACTGGCACAGTTAAACTTGCAGTCATGTTGTCAAGAATTCTCTGTGCACTTCCGGCAATCACTTTTAATTCATCATTAGCAGCAGGTTTAGGCATTTCAACATTTTTTGGCAGAGTGATAAAACCTGTAGTCTCTTTGTTAGTGTCTCCATTAGATTTGTTTTTTCCCTCTACATTACCGAAAAAATTTTTCCATTGTTCAGGTACTTCTTCAGGTTTTTGTGAGTATTGTTTATAAAGAGACTCAACAAACCAGGTGTTAGCTCCAAATCTTTCGAGTTCTTCTTTTTCTCTTTTGGATAGTTTTTGTGATTTCATTTCTGTTAATGACTAATTTTTGTTTATAAAATTTCTTAGTTTATTTTTTAGTAAAGTAATTATTAAAAATATTTTAATGTCTTTAATAAAATCGGGATTAGTACTTAAAATATAGGACTATATTAGTAAAAATTTATGCAGAAAGCTAACAATCTAAAGAATATGCGCCTCAACTATGAGCAAAGTCAATTGCTTGAATCAAATATTGAGGCGAACCCATTTGATCAATTCAGAAAATGGTTTAATCAGGCTGTCTCAGCAGAAATTATTGAACCTAATGCAATGACTCTTGCTACTGCAACTAAAGAAGGTATTCCTTCTGCAAGAGTTGTTTTGTTAAAAGAGTTTGATGAAACCGGATTTGTTTTCTTTACAAATTATGATAGCCGGAAAGGGAAGGAATTAATTGATAATCCTTTTGCTGCAATTATGTTCTGGTGGAAAGAATTTGAACGACAAGTAAGAATTGAAGGGAAGATCGAAAAGATAAGCAGAAAAGAATCTGAAGAGTATTTTAATCAGCGACCGTTAAAAAGCAGATATGGTGCTTTGGCATCAAATCAAAGTGAAACTGTTGAGAGCAGGGAAGTGTTGGAAAAAATATTTGCTGAGTTGGAAAAACAATTTGGTGAAAATCCGCCTGCGCCTGAAAATTGGGGCGGTTATAAATTAATCCCGGATAAATTTGAATTCTGGCAGGGAAGAGCAAGCAGATTACATGACAGGATTTGTTATCAGAAAGAAAATAATATTTGGAAAATTTTCAGACTGCAGCCTTAGGTATTTAAACCCTTTTTAATATCTAAAAATTTAATTTAGTTTTTAAGAAATTAGAATTATAAATAATTGTTCTGGCTGTAATTGCAGTTATAATAATTATTCCTCCGATAATAGCAAAAAAGGACGGCACTTCTCCATAACCAATAAAAACCCAGATTGGATTCAATACCGGTTCAAACATAGATATTATTGATGCTTCAACAGCAATTATCCTTTTTAATCCATAACTAAAAAGCGCATAAGCAAAAGCAATCTGAAAAACGCCAAGAAGAGTTACTAATGTTAAATTCTCTGTTGTATTAGTATTCATATCAGTTATAAAAGGAATGCAAAACAAAGTAACAATTATATTGCCGTAAAAAATCGATGACTCACCATATTGAGGATCATTTTTCTTCATCCCTAAAAAGAAAGCTGCAAATGCTACTCCGGCAAGAAGTGCAGCAATGTTTCCTTCAATATCTCCGGGAGTAAGATCGCCTGTAAAAAATAATATCATTCCTAAAAAACATATAATAATTGTAATGATGTTTAATTTTTCCCAGTGAGTCTTTGTAAGTATAGGTTCAAAAATTAATACATAAATCGGAGCGGTTGATTGTAAAAATATTGCATTTGCTGCTGTTGTGGTTTTAGTTGCAATCACAAACAAAATAAGAACTGCGGCATAAGTAAACGAGTTAAGTAAACTTAATTTGTTTACTCTTAAAATTCTTTTTCTGAACATTAAGGCAAATACTAAAGCAGCTATCAAACACCTGAAGAATGAAATCTGCATAGAGTTTAATGTTACTAACTTTATTAAAAGTCCGCCTGAACTCCATAAAACAGCAGTAAGAAAAACTGCAAGAATTCCTTTGTTATGTTCTGATTGCATCAACATTTATTTATCTGAGATTACAATAATTTATTTTACTATGACTAAATTACATAAAAAGATTTAATTGAATAATCAGATTTTTATTTGATGAAATATTTGTATGATCCTCCGGGAATATTGAAAATTCTGTTCAAAGAATTTTATTGGAATACGAATAACAATAAAGTTCTGCTTACTTTTGATGACGGACCTGACACGGAGACAACTGAGATCATTTTAAAACGATTAGATGAAGAAAAAATCAAGGCTTTGTTTTTTTGTGTCGGAGAAAATGTTCAAAATTATTCTTCGCTTGCCATGCAGATAATAAACGAAGGTCATACTATCGGCAATCATACTTTTAATCATAAAATATTAAATAAAATGTCTGCTGATGAAAGATCGTCTCAAATAAAAAGGACAAACAGTATTGCAGAAGAAAAACTTGGATACAAAATAAAATATTTTCGTCCGGCTCATGGAAAATTTCAGTTTTCAACATCTGCTTTGTTAAGAGAGCATAAGCTTAAAAATGTTATGTGGTCACTGCTTACTTACGATTATAAAAATGATTCTGAAGTAGTTAAATTTGCAGTCAAAAAATAT
>JAVEUY010000204.1:0-5784 GCA_034005315.1 Ignavibacteriaceae bacterium
TGACTATATACAGTATTCTGGGTGAGAAGATAGCAGAGTTGGTAAACACCACTTTAGTAGCCGGAAAATACAGTTATAGCTGGAATGCAGGTAACATTGCAACCGGAATGTATATCTATGAACTGAGGACAGATAAATTTGTATCAGTTAAAAAGATGATGTTGATGAAATAAAAAAAAAAGCCTCATCCCTAAATCCCTTCTCCAAAAGGAGAAGGGACTTATTTAAAATAAAAGGCGAGTATTACAGCTCGCCTTTTTTATTATAGAAATTTTTTAAAATATATTTAAATATAATTGTCATTCCCACGGAAGTGAGAAATTTTACAAACAAGAAAGAATAACTCAAAGTTTCAACTAGTGAGAATGAAGAGATAAAACAACTTCCACTGTTGTTATACATGAGTCTTTTATTTTTCGCTTCTTACAATTTGCGAAGGAAGTATCTTTGAATAAGTAATAGTAAAAAATTTATTTTCAATCATAAGTCCTCGTCAATTTTGTCGCCTCTCAACCATTATGCCATTAGTGAAATTTTCTAAAAAAAATAAATTTTTAAAATTGAATTGATTGTTATAAAAGAACTTACTTAAAATATATAAAGCAATCAGTTAGATAGTAAAAATATTTTTAAACTTTTGGCACGAAATTAAAATTTAAAAAAATATAAAAATTGTCGCTAAAATATTTGACTTATATTTGATTTAAACATATTATCGCCACCACTTGATATACAATTTGAGCGTATACGTTGTTGTTAAGCTTGTTCGGTTTTAGCATATAGATAATATTTCGATTTTATTAAAGTGTAGTCTGTGCATTGTTCTGTTCAATTTAATAGTTGCTTATTTGCAATGATTAGAGCAGAGTTACAAATTATAATTTAAGTTAAACAAAAACTATTTCATTAATGTTCGCATAATCTTTTAAAAGAGGGAAGGTTAGCTTTATTGCAAAGAGTTTTATTTAAATACGTCTTATTTGAAAATAAAATATTTCCAACCACAACAAAGGAGTATTCTGCCTATGAATATCTTAATCATCTTTCCCACTTCAAATGCTTTACAGAGTTACACTATATTTTTTAATGTAAAGCAATGTGTGTCATGTCTATTATAATTAATTAACTATTTCACAATACTTTTTGGAGAGTTCATATGTTTAACAACTTTTTCAAATTCTTTTCAGTTGTCTTTCTCCTGTCGATACTTTTTTTACCGCAAAATTCTTTTGCACAACAAAGTGAGCAGCAGATAATACAACAATACCTGGATGGTACCCTGCAAATTACTACGCAGTTCCAGAAGGATGTTGTTTCTAGATATATCGAGCAAAATATAATTAGCGATGTTAACAACATTAAGCCTTACATCAGTCCGGAAACATACGGAATAGAGGCAATACATTTTCAAGAAGACTTTACAGGTGCTACTGGAACAACACCGCCTGCCGGCTGGCAGAATGTTGTTAACTCAGGTGGTAACCCTGCTCAACCTTGGCAGTTCGGTGCTGGTACTATGTCGCCTTTACCTTCAGGTGGTGGATTCAGCGGCAACATAGCTTATTTAAATAGCGATGCTTATGGGTCAGGTAGTACTCAAAATACTTCACTTATAACTCCATCTATTAATTTATCCACAGTTAGCTCTGTTGTTATTAGTTTTAGTGAGCAGTTTAGATTCAGCTCACCTCAAGTTGGTACATTTTCAGTAAGTACTAATGGCGGATCTACATGGACGGATTTATTTGTAAGAAATGCAAGCTATGGTTATCCAAATCCTGCAGTACAGACAACCTTATTGGTGCCGCAAGCTGCAAACCAGGCAGATGTAAAATTTAAATGGACAATAGTTACAACCTGGGGTTATTGGTGGGCTATTGATAATGTAGTTGTGCGTGATTTTGTTACGCCAGCAGCGCCAATATCATTTAACGCAACAGGTGTCTCCGCTACAGGTATGACAATAGAATGGGCTGATAATTCAACGGATGAAACTTCATTCCGTGTTTATCGTTCAACAGATAATATTACATTCGCACAAGTAGGTGCTGATATTCCATCTACAACAGTTGCAGGCACCGGAACGGTTTATTCACAGGTTCAGACTGGCTTATCACCAAGTACTCTTTACTATTATAGGATAGTGGCAGTTGGAGATGCCGAGTCCGCTTATTTAACCGGTAATCAGTCAACCAGTGCACCAGGTGTTGTTACATCAGTTGCAAGTGGTAACTGGAGTTCAACCAGCACCTGGTCAGGTGGAGTTGTTCCAGGAGAAGGGGATGCTGTAACAATTTCTGGCGGGCATACAGTTACAATTGATGCAGCCGCAGTTGCTCTTAATTTGACAGTAGCAGGCGTTCTGGAGTTCGAAGATGCAACAGCACGAACTTTAGTAGTTACATCTAATGTTACAATTAATAATGGCGGTACTTTCCAAACCGCAGCAACAGGTACAGTTACCACACACAATTTATCTATCGGTGGTAATCTAACAAATAACGGTACCTTTGATTTAAGCACCAATGATAATACTGCAGGAGCAACCCTTGTTTTCTCGGGTCCTAATAACTCAACTGTTTCAGGAACAGGTACCGTTACAGATTTACGTGCTTTAACAATGAGCAAATCATCAAGAGATGTTGTTGTTGAAATAAATCTCTCAAACTTTACTGTTCGCGGTGCAAGCACTGCTGCTAATGGTACTAACTTTGCGTTGTTAACATCCGCAGTTGGTACTGGAACGCTGAAATTCAGCGGTACTAATTCTTTTGATGGTACTCTTTATGCAGCAGCTCATACTATTCCTGCAACGATGGGTTTATGGATTAATAATCCAAATTTCACTGTTAATGGTTTTAATGGTTCAATAACCCTTTCAGGACTTTTCAGAATGACTGCCGGTACCTATAATATTGGTACAAGTACCGGAAACTCTATGGCCTGGAACGCAAACAGCGTCATTATAGTTGAAGGAGGCGCTATAAATGCTGCCGGAAGATTTGGCGTTACTTCAGCAGGAACCGCAGTTAATTATACTCAAACAGGCGGTGTCATAACTGTACAAACAATTGGCAACGCTTCAACAACATTATGTGGTTTCGATCTTGGAACTTCTGCTGCTTCTGTGATATCAATAAACGGAGCTACAATTGTAGTACAAAATGCTTCTACTGGTACAACAAAACGTGACTATAGATTTCAAAGCGGAAGTGTTGGAATAGGAGCTATAACCAACAGTACATTATATCTTGGTAATGCTTCAACAACGGCTGCCGGTACATTCCAGATTCTTGGTGTTGTTCCCGATTTAATTATTGATGGAACTTTTGGACATTCAGTATCATTTGGTTCAGCTGTTACATGGAATAATATTTCACGTAATATTACGATTAACCCAGGAACTACTTTAGATTTTGGAAATGGTGTTTTCTTGTTTGCAGGCTCAACACTTACAAATAACGGTACTTTAACACATAATGGTGCTTCCAGCAGATTTATCTTCTTTGGTGTTGCACCATCTTTGAGACCTTCTGGTGAAATTATTAATAATGGTTCAGGTGAACAGATGGTATCTCTTTTTGCAGATGAATCAACTATGCCTGAATCAGTTAAAAGGACTGCTCTTGAGAATTTCTTTTCACTTGAGGCTATTCAATCAATTACAGGCAGCGGAGTTTTTACTGCACCTATGACCAGTTTTGAAGTGCAAAATGAAGATAATGTTGCTCTATCAAATACCAATAATATCATCGCCAATCGTGTTATTTTATTTGTTGGCGGTGTAACAGGAAGCAGCAGATTAACATTGGGTAATGGTGGTGCTACTACTGGTATTCTTCAATTAGGAAACACAACAACCCCTACACTCGCTGGCGGATTTGATGAACCTTTAACTTTCAACCTTGGAACAGGCGGACAAACTATTTCTTATCTGAGAACAGGCGCCCCAAGGACAACCGGAAATGAAATTAATCCCGGTCGTGTATTAACAACTATGACTTATGATGACGATGATGTTGCTAACTCATTAACGATAGCTGGCGGAAATCTTTCTGTCGGAACATTAAATGTCACTACTGGAAAAATTAATACAAACTCATCTAACCTGATTACAGTAACAGGTACAACCACAACATCAATAGTTGGTGGTAGTGCTACAGCTTTTGTTAATGGTCCACTCTTAAGAACTTTACCAGCTTCATTAGTTGCCGGCTCAACCTATAATTATCCGGTTGGTAAAGGATCATACAGACCTTTTGCTTTGGTTGATGCTTTAACAACTGCTGATGGTCCTGTTGTTATCAGTGCTGAAGTATTTGACGCTAACTCCGGTGGAACGCCTGGAAGTGGTATGGTGTCATTAAATACCGACAGATACTGGTATTCAAACTTAGTTACAGGTAATGCTAATTTTACTTCAGCTAGCGTAAAATTAACTGAAGACAATCTTGATATTACAGATGCAATTGCAAAATCTAATACTGTTAATGGTACTTATAATCTTATTAGCAGTACAGTACCATCAGGCGGCAGTATTACTTCTGATGCCGTTACAAGTTTAGGTTATTTAAATATTGGCGAAAGATTTGCGGGACCACAAAATCCTTCAAACGTAACAGCAACTGCAATAAGCAGTTCACAAATTAACTTAACTTTTACACCGAACGGTGCTAATAATAATGTTGTAATAATATGGAATACTACTGGTACATTTTCAGCTCCTTCAGGTACTCCTGTAGTTGGTGCTCCATTAGCAGGCGGAACGGTTCTTTCTAATGGCACAACATCTCCAGTAAATCATACAGGATTAACTGAGAATACAACATATTACTATAAACTGTTTTCTTATGATGGGTCTGATTATTCGCTTGGTATTGATGTAAATGCTATAACACCTTTTGGTGTGCCGTACTTCCAGGATTTCAATGCCAGTACTTCATTGCCAGCCGGATGGACCGGAACGATGTCTGTACTTACAAATCACGGTACAGCAGGGTCTAATGGTTTAACAAGAAACCTTTACAGCAGTGTTCCAACTGCTGTTGGTCGCACGCCATTTATAGGTCAGGTAACTGCTACAACTAATTTTGAATTTGATTACAGGATAGTAAATTATTCAAGTTACCCAACTACCCCTACAACATTAGGAGCCGGGGACCATTTTGATATCCAGGTTTCAACAGATAATACTAACTGGACAACAATCCATACGATAGATAACTCAAACCATGTAACATCTTTAAACTTTGCTGCTAAAGTTATCAGCTTAGGTGCTTACGATGGCAATTTTATCTATGTAAGAATAAGTTGTCAATGGGCAAACGGTGATTATTATTTTGATGTTGATAATGTACAGGTAAGAGAAGCTCCGACAGTTCCTCTGTTCTCAATCAATCCGGTTTCTAAAGATTTCGGTTCTGTGTTTTCAGGAAACACTTCTGATCCTCAAAGCTTTACAATTACCAATACCGGAGTTGGTTTACTTACAATTAATTCAGGGGGTATAACACTGACAGGTGCAAATGCTGATCAATTTGTACTTGGAAGTATAACATACCCCATCGAGCTTGGTGCAGGCGCATCACAGATATTTACTGTAAGTTTTGCACCAACTTCAGTAGGCTTTAAGTCAGCAACTATAGAGATAGTTCATAATGCATCTGGTTCACCAGGAATGGTTACATTGACTGGTAATGCAATGCCAGCAGGTATGTTGTATGAAGACTTCTCAGGAACAACATTTCCGCCGACTGGATGGCTTGCATTTAATAATGATGGCGG